>CALAGN010000037.1 GCA_937891785.1 uncultured Octadecabacter sp. | reverse complement strand
TAATTTTGCTTAGTTTTCTTCAAGATATAGGGGGATTATTGGTGCCCAGAAGAGGACTCGAACCTCCACACCGTTGCCAGTACTAGCACCTGAAGCTAGCGCGTCTACCATTCCGCCATCTGGGCACAGATCGCATGTCGGGCGATTTACGCGCCAGGGCACGTGCTGTCAACGCGATTCCGCTGCGAAGCTGGAATGGGCGACATAACAGCTGGTGGTTGGGTTTGAAACGCCGCGGACCGCCGAAATCGCGCCGAAATGCGCCTTGTTTCGCGGGGGGCGTGGGGGTAAACCCAAGCGCAAGCAACGGTAGGAAAGTTCCTCATGGCCAAACTTGTCACAATTTATGGCGGATCAGGGTTTGTCGGGCGGTATATCGCGCGTCGCATGGCCAAAGAGGGCTGGCGTATCCGCGTGGCGGTTCGCAATCCCAACGAGTCGATGTTTGTGCGCACCTTCGGTGTAGTCGGTCAGGTTGAACCTGTATTTTGCAACATTCGTGATGATGACAGCGTGCGTAAGGCAGCACGTAGTGCCGATGTGGTTGTGAACTGCGTCGGCGTGCTCGACGAGGTTGGCAAGAACACCTTTAACGCCGTGCAGGTCGAGGGCGCAGAACGGATTGCGCGGATTGCCGCGAGCGAAGGTGTTTCGCGCATGGTACATATTTCCGCTATTGGGACTGATGCCGATTCCAAAAGTGAATACGCCCGCACCAAGGCGGCAGGTGAAGCTGCTGTGCTGGCGCATATGCCGGACGCGATGATCCTGCGTCCTTCGATCATATTCGGGCAGGAAGACGATTTCTTTAACCGTTTTGCAGGTATGACCCGCTTTAGTCCGGTGTTGCCGGTCGTTGGCGCGGGAACCTTGTTCCAGCCGGTATATGTTGATGACGTGGCGCAAGCTGCTGTTCTGGGCATTGCTGGTAAAACGGCGGGTGTCTACGAACTTGGCGGCCCCGATGTTCAGTCATTCCGCGAATTGATGAACGAGATGCTGCATGTGGTGCGCCGCCGCCGTCTTGTCGTGAATATACCCTTTCCGATTGCGCGCGTCATGGCCTTGGGCTTTCGTGTCGGGCGCTTTTTGTCGATCGGGCTGGTGCGCGGCTCGCTAACGGCCGATCAGGTTGCGAACCTCGCCAATGACAATGTCGTGGCTGATGGTGCGCAAGGCTTTGATGCTTTGGGCATCTCGCCTGTCCCGATGGAGGCGATCTTGCCTGACTATCTGTGGCGGTTTCGCCCCTCGGGCCAGTATAATGCGATCAAGGAATCCGCGCGTAATCTTAAGGCCTGAACTTCATGACTGAATCTACAACGCTGGTCGCCCTTTTCCTGGGTCTCTTGGAAGGGCTGACCGAGTTTATTCCCGTGTCGTCCACGGGGCATTTGCTGCTTGCGGGTCACTTTCTTAAGTTCGAAAGTGCGGGAAAAACGTTTGAAGTCGTAATCCAATTGGGTGCGGTTTTGGCGATTCTGACGATTTATTCCACGAAACTCTGGGCCGTATTCCGTGATGCCCCCCGTGATCCGGTGGCGCGGCAGTTCATCTTGTCGGTGCTGATCGCGTTTTTGCCCGCCGTGTTTATCGGCGTGCTGGCGCATGATTTTATCAAGACGGTTCTGTTTGAAACGCCGATGCTGATTGCCGTTATGCTGATCCTTGGCGGGATTGTCCTGTTGTTCGTGGATCGCGCTGCCCCACCTGTGCAACACGACGACGCGATGCGGATACCTTTGCGCAAGGCGCTGACGATTGGTTTTATCCAATGTCTGGCAATGATCCCCGGTGTGTCACGCTCGGGCGCGTCAATTGTTGGGGCCTTGATGATGGGTGTCGGCAAACGCGCGGCGGCTGAATTTTCGTTCTTCTTGTCGATGCCGACCATGGCGGGCGCGTTTTCCTATGATCTTTATAAGAACCGCGATGTTCTTGATGCATCGGCGATGGGCGAAATCGCGATTGGCTTTGCGATGGCGTTTCTGACGGCGGTCGTCGTGGTGAAATGGATTCTGAACTATGTAACCCGCCACGGGTATCGCATTTTCGGATGGTGGCGAATCATCGTTGGCGGGGTTGCGATAGCAGCGCTGCTGGCCGGTTTTTAGGTAATATGTCAGCATAACTGCCTTAAATTTACCAAAGACCAGGCAAATTTTCTAGCGAGCAGCAATATTTCTCATAATTACGTCAGCAATGCTGCCTTTTCATTTCTGACAACCCATTCTATCAAATGCATCCGGGATCATGACGGAGGATGCGGTATGGCTGGCCAGAAGATGTTGAAATTTGTGACTGTAGAGCGGGACATGCCTGAAAAGCGTGTGCCAAATCTGCGCCGTCAGGACTTTGACGAAATCTATTCCGAGTATGCCCGCGACAAGGCTGCCGAGCAGGCGAGCCGGTGCAGCCAGTGCGGCGTGCCCTATTGCCAAAGCCACTGCCCGTTGCACAACAACATTCCTGACTGGCTTCGCTTAACCGCTGAAGGGCGGCTTGAAGAAGCCTATGAGATTGCACAAGCCACCAACACGTTCCCGGAAATCTGTGGCCGTATTTGCCCGCAGGATCGACTGTGTGAAGGCAACTGCGTGATCGAACAATCCGGCCATGGCACTGTCACCATCGGGGCCGTCGAAAAATACATCACCGACACTGCGTTCGAAAAAGGTTGGGTCAAGCCGATCCGACCTGCAATTGAGCGCACTGAAAGCGTTGGGATTATTGGCGCAGGGCCGGGTGGCCTTGCTGCTGCCGATCGTTTGCGCCGCTTTGGCGTGCAGGTCACAGTTTATGACCGCTATGACCGCGGCGGCGGTTTGCTTACTTATGGCATCCCCGGTTTCAAGCTTGAAAAAGACATCGTCATGCAGCGCATGGCCCAACTTGAAGACGGCGGCGTAGAAATTGTTCTGAACTGTAATGTCGGTGAAGATCTTACCTTTGACGCGATTCGCGGCAAACATGACGCAGTCTTGATCGCGACGGGCGTTTACAAGACCCGCGATCTTCAAGCGCCGGGGTCTGGCGCTGACGGCATCGTGCGCGCGATTGATTATCTGACCGCCAGCAACCGCAAAAGCTTTGGCGATATCGTCGAGGAATTTGAAAGCGGAGAGCTGAACGCGGCTGGCAAGAAAGTTGTTGTGATCGGCGGCGGTGACACTGCCATGGACTGTGTGCGCACGGCGATCCGTCAAGGCGCTGAAAGCGTGAAGTGCCTGTATCGCCGTGACAAGGCCAATATGCCCGGCTCGCAGCGCGAAGTCCAAAACGCCGAAGAAGAGGGTGTTGAGTTTGTTTGGCTCGCAGCGCCCAAAGGCTTTGCCGGCGACGCCGTTGAAGGAGTCATGGTGCAGAAAATGCGCCTTGGTGCGCCGGATGCAACTGGCCGCCAAATGCCCGAACTGATCGAAGGCAGCGATTACATCGAACAGTCCGATCTCGTCATCAAGGCGCTCGGCTTTGAACCCGAAGACCTGCCAACCCTTTGGGGTGTGCCTGATCTTGAAGTGACGCGCTGGGGTACGATCAAGGCCGACTTCACGACCGGCAAGACCAACCTAGAAGGCGTCTATGCGGCTGGGGACATTGTGCGTGGCGCAAGCCTCGTTGTTTGGGCAATTCGTGACGGGCGTGATGCGGCTGATGCGATCCTTGACTACATCAGTCAAGCCGCCGGCGTTGCAGCGCAATGATCCGGATAACCCGCCATATTCTGCTGTCGATTGCCTTGATGGCTCCCTCATCACTTGCGGCGCAATCATCGTTTCAACCGCCGCAAGGCTGCACGGGGACATTGACCGTTCAATACCGCGCCTGTCTCGTGTCCAACATCTGGACCTGCGAGGGTGACGCCGCTGGCGAACAGTGGGTCAGCGTATTTTCGCAAGCCGGACCATTTCAAGTCCGCAAGGTCGATGCCGAATTCCAATGGTTAGAAACCTACTATGCGGCGCCACCACGCACCGAAGAAATGCAACTGCCTGCACCTGATCCCGAAAGCCTGACCGAGCTGTTCGCCGAAGGTTATGATACCTACGACTTTACAACCGTCCCAAGCGTGAATGCTGATCCAGAACGTTATGTGGGTTTTGACCGCCTGACGGGCGAAACAACCGTGATCGATGGCGAGGTTTTGCTGAACACGGAATATGCTTACGATCAGCTTGATCCTGCGGGCAATATCACGGCCTCGAACGCGGGCCGCCAGTTTGTGAGCGAGCGTCACCGTATGTTCTTTTTCGGTGTTTCGTGGAGCAGCGAAACGCCGGACGATCAGTTTGATGCGTCGCCGGTCGAATTCATCTACCCCGGCGAAGCGGGCTTTTTTTCATCAACTCCGAAATTCGGCTGCGGGGTGATCATGAGCAGCTTTGAGGGCGCGCAATGATCCGTGTGGCCTTTGCCCTTGCCGTACTTGCAAGCCCGGCTGGCGCGCAGACCTTTGGTCTGCCGCAGGGTTGTGAGGGCTATGTCACGATTCAAAAACGCGCCTGTATGGTCACACATAACTTCATCTGTGCCAGCGATCCCCAAGGTCATCAACGCCGCGTTGATATGGACGAGACTGGCATGATCTACATGTCCACCATTGATGCCGATACCCAATGGGTGGAAAGCTTTAGCCCGATTACAGGCGATACGGAACGGCTTGGCCCAGTGATCGAAGACCCTGCGTCGTTCAGCGACCTGATCGAAATCGGCGCGGACTCGTGGAATTTCAGCACAACCTCGGATCAAGAAGGCGTGCTTCAGTTCACCGGCCTTGATCGTCTGACAGGCCGCAAGGTCGTCATTGACGGCGTGGAGCTGGAAGAGACCGAATATGAAATGACGGTCCGGAATCTGAGCGGACAGGAACTGTGGCGCTCTGAGGGGCGCGAGTTCATTCATCGCGACTGGCGGATATTCCTTTCAGGCGTGCGTCAGGTCACGACGCCAGACGAATCCTACGGCCGTGACAACACGCCAGTCGCATTTTTTTTTCCCGGAGAGGACGGCTTTTTGGCCGTCGAACCGATCTATGATTGTGACGTCATTCTGTCATCGGCAGACGGCGTCGATATTTCCCTACCCACGCGGGTCAGCGGACCATGAAGGAGCACACCATGACGCAATATGATGACCTTTGGGCTGAAAAAGAAACCGCCCGCCGTGAGTGGCTAGCCAATAACGGCCTCTATGCTCATGAGGATGAAAAATCTAGCTGCGGCGTTGGATTGGTTGTCTCGATCGACGGCAAGAAATCCCGCCGCGTTGTGGAAAACGGCATTGCCGCGCTCAAGGCGATTTGGCATCGCGGTGCGGTGGATGCTGACGGTAAAACCGGCGATGGCGCCGGTATCCACGTGCAGATTCCGGTCGAGTTCTTTTACGATCAGGTGCGCCGCACAGGACACGAACCGCGCATAAACGAGCTTATCGCCGTCGGTCAGGTGTTCCTGCCGCGCACGAATTTTGGAGCGCAGGAAACCTGCCGCACGATCATCGAAACCGAAGTTCTGCGCATGGGCCACTATATCTATGGCTGGCGTCATGTGCCGGTCGATATTGCCTGTCTTGGCGAAAAGGCGAATGCGACCCGCCCCGAGATCGAACAGATCCTGATTTCCAATGCCAAGGGCGTGGACGAGGAACAGTTTGAGCGCGAGTTGTATGTCATCCGTCGGCGTATTGAAAAAGCCTCTGCCGCAGCGGGTATCCGGGAGCTGTATCTGGCAAGCCTGTCGTGCCGTTCGATCATTTATAAGGGCATGATGCTGGCCGAGCAGGTCGCTGAATTCTACCCCGACTTGATGGACGCACGTTTCGAGAGCGCTTTCGCGATCTATCACCAGCGCTACTCAACCAACACGTTCCCGCAGTGGTGGCTGGCTCAGCCTTTCCGCATGTTGGCCCATAACGGCGAAATCAACACGCTGAAAGGCAACGTCAACTGGATGAAGAGCCATGAAATTCGCATGGCGAGCAGCACATTTGGCGACATGGCCGAAGATATCAAGCCGATCATTCCATTGGGGTCGTCGGATTCAGGTGCGCTTGACGCGGTGTTCGAGGTTCTCGTGCGCGCTGGCCGTAGTGCGCCAATGGCCAAAACGATGATGGTGCCGGAAAGCTGGTCCAAGCAAGCAACAGAACTGCCGCAGGCGTGGCGCGACATGTATTCCTACTGCAACTCAGTGATGGAACCTTGGGATGGCCCCGCAGCACTGGCGATGACCGATGGTCGCTGGGTTTGTGCAGGTCTTGACCGCAACGGTCTGCGCCCGATGCGGTATGTCGTAACCGGCGAAGGCCTGCTGATCGCAGGGTCCGAAGCGGGCATGGTGCCAATCAATGAAGCAGGCGTTGTTGAAAAGGGCGCGCTTGGTCCCGGCCAGATGATTGCGGTCGACATGGAAAAAGGCGGGCTTTTCCACGATGTCGAAATCAAGGACAAGCTGTCGACGGCTCAGCCATTTGGCGAATGGGTTGGCAAAATAAACGAGTTGGACGATGCGCTTGGGTCTGTGATCGAAGTGCCCCTGTTTGAAGGTGCTGAGCTGCGCAAACGCCAGATCGCTGCGGGGTATACCATCGAAGAGCTTGAACAGATTCTGGCCCCGATGGCCGAGGACGCCAAGGAAACGCTTGCCTCGATGGGGGATGATACGCCCAGCGCAGTGCTCTCCGAGAAATACCGCCCGTTGTCACATTTTTTCCGCCAGAACTTTAGCCAAGTCACCAACCCGCCGATCGATAGCTTGCGCGAATTCCGCGTGATGAGCCTCAAGACACGGTTTGGCAATCTCAAGAACGTGCTGGATGAAGACAGCAGCCAAACCGAAATTTTGGTTCTCGACAGCCCTTTTGTTGGCAATGCCCAATGGGAAGCTCTAAAAATTGCCTTTAACGCGCCTTGCTCCGAAATTGACTGCACTTTTGATGCTGACGGTGGCCCAGCCGCGCTTGGTCAAGCGCTGGAGCGCATTCGCGCCGAGGCCGAAGACGCGGTTCGTAGCGGTTCAGGTCACCTCATTCTGACCGACCAGCATCAAGGACAGGACCTTGTCGCGATCCCAATGATCCTTGCTACTAGTGCTGTTCATAGCTGGCTGACACGCAAAGGGTTGCGGACCTTCTGTTCGCTGAACGTCCGGTCGGCTGAATGCATCGACCCGCACTACTTTGCCGTGCTGATTGGCTGTGGCGCAACGGTTGTGAACGCCTATCTTGCCGAAGATTCTTTGGCTGATCGTATAGGTCGCAACCTTCTTGAAGGAACACTAACCGAGGCCGTGGCGCGCTATCGCACCGCCATCGACCAAGGTCTGCTCAAGATCATGGCCAAGATGGGGATATCAGTCATCTCGTCTTATCGTGGTGGTCTGAATTTTGAGGCCGTGGGCCTGTCCCGTGCGATGGTCGCCGAATATTTTCCAGGCATGCAGTCGCGCATTTCCGGCATCGGTGTGAGCGGCATCCAAAAGAAAGTCGCGGCCGTGCATTACGCAGGTTGGCGTGGCGGTAGCGATGTGTTGCCGATCGGAGGTTTCTATAAGGCGCGCCGTACGGGCGAAAAGCACGCGTGGGAAGCGCAGACAATGCACCTTTTGCAGAACGCCTGTAACACCGCATCATTTGAAATGTGGAAGCAATATTCGAGCCTAATGCAGGCCAACCCGCCAATCCACTTGCGCGATCTTTTGGCGATCAAAGCGATGGGTCAAGCGATTCCAATCGAAGAAGTTGAGTCGATCACGTCGATCCGCAAACGGTTCGTTACACCGGGTATGTCGCTGGGGGCACTATCGCCGGAGGCGCATAAAACACTGAACGTGGCGATGAACCGGATCGGGGCCAAATCTGATAGTGGCGAGGGTGGTGAAGACCCTGCGCATTTCGTGCCCGAACCCAACGGCGACAATCCGTCTGCTAAGATCAAGCAGGTCGCATCTGGGCGCTTTGGCGTTACGGCGGAATACCTGAACCAGTGCGAAGAGCTTGAGATCAAAGTCGCGCAAGGTGCCAAGCCCGGCGAAGGCGGGCAGCTTCCGGGGATGAAGGTTACAGACCTGATCGCGCGTCTGCGCCATTCGACAAAGGGCGTGACGCTGATTTCACCACCGCCACACCACGATATCTATTCAATCGAGGATCTTGCGCAGCTGATCTATGATCTCAAACAGATCAACCCGCGTTGTAAGGTGACTGTCAAATTGGTCGCATCCAGCGGCATTGGCACGATTGCTGCCGGTGTGGCCAAGGCCAAGGCGGATATCATCCTGATTTCCGGTCACAACGGTGGCACCGGCGCGTCGCCTGCTACTTCAATCAAATACGCAGGCCTGCCTTGGGAGATGGGCCTGACCGAAGCGCATCAAGTGCTCAGCATGAACAACCTGCGTGGCCGCGTGACGTTGCGCACCGATGGGGGCCTGCGAACAGGGCGAGATATCGTCATGGCGGCGATGCTGGGGGCCGAGGAATACGGCATCGGCACGGCCGCACTGATCGCGATGGGCTGCATCATGGTACGGCAGTGCCAGTCGAACACCTGTCCTGTTGGTGTCTGCACGCAGGATGAAGCCCTGCGCGGTAAGTTTACCGGCAACGCGGATAAGGTCGTGAACCTGATTACGTTCTACGCGACCGAAGTGCGCGAAATTCTTGCGAGCATCGGCGCGCGCTCCATGGACGATATCATTGGCCGCGCTGACCTGTTGACGCAGGTTTCGCGAGGGTCGGCGCATCTGGATGATCTCGACTTGAATCCGCTGCTGATCACAGTCGATGGCGCGGCAGATATTGTCTATGACCGCAACAAACCGCGCAATCCAGTTCCCGACACGCTCGACGCTGAAATCGTTAAGGACGCTGCGCGCTTCTTGAACGACGGTGAGAAGATGCAGCTGGAGTATGCAGTGCAGAACACGCTGCGTTCCATCGGCACACGCACGTCTAGCCATATCGTCAAGAATTTCGGTATGCGCAATGCGTTGCAACGCGATCACCTGACGGTCAAACTCAAGGGGTCGGCGGGTCAATCGCTAGGCGCTTTTGCAGCACTCGGCCTTAAGATTGAGGTGTCGGGCGATGCCAACGATTATGTCGGAAAGGGTCTGTCTGGCGGCACGATTATTGTGCGGCCACCAATGGCGAGCCCGTTGGTTGCATCGGAAAACACGATCATTGGCAACACAGTTCTGTATGGCGCGACGGATGGGTATCTGTTTGCCGCGGGTCGTGCGGGCGAACGTTTCGCCGTTCGAAACAGTGGCGCGAAGGCCGTGATTGAAGGCTGCGGCTCTAACGGTTGTGAGTATATGACTGGTGGCGTTGCTGTAATCCTTGGGTCCATCGGGGCAAACTTTGGTGCGGGTATGACTGGCGGCATGGCTTACATTTATGATGAAGTCGGCGACATAGCACCGCTGATCAACATGGAAACTCTGGTGACGTGCCCCGTCACGGTTGATCATTGGGAAGGTCAACTGAAAGCCTTGATCGCGGAACATCACGCAGAGACGGGAAGCCGTAAAGCGGCTGACATTTTGCAGCACTGGGACCTTGAGAAGGGGAAATTCCTTCAGCTTTGCCCCACGGAAATGCTCGTGCATATTCCTGCACCACTGTCATACGAAAGCGCGGCGATTCCTGCCGAGTAACTGTTTCCGGATGTGATACAATCTTGCAAAAACAGGGCCTAATTGCCTTGGTTTTGCCACATTCTGCTGAGATTGGCTCAGTCTTCGCCACAGAGACGACACAATTGCCCCGCAAACGTCGCATTGTTTACGTATTTACAACAATGTGGGGTCATTTTGCCGACAAGCTATACAGACCAGTTCTTTCTAATGGACCCAGCAAACCCGCCGCCGGGCGGCGCGACCCTCAACTATGTCAACTACACATTGGTTGATCAGAACAACGACGACGATTTCGACCGCTTCGACAATGACCGTGTGAACGGCTCGGATATCACGTCATCCTATCCGGGTGACACGGTCAGTGTGAATGTGCTGGGCGTCGGGAGTGTGACCTACACCGGGATCACGTTCTATCTTGCCAATGGGCAAGTGGTCTTTACGCCAACAGATGGTCAGGCTCTGCAAAACGGTACACTTGATTCATCAACTTGGGTCAGCGGACTGGGCCCGCTTGATGTTGCGGGCCTGGGACCGCCATGTTTCGTGGCCGGCACCATGATCGAGACGTCTGTCGGGCAGCGCGCAGTTGAAGATTTGGAGGTCGGTGACCTCGTTGTGACGAAAGATAATGGTCTTCAGCCGCTCATCTGGACGGGGCGGCGAGGAGTTGCCGGTCAGGACGATTTCGCCCCAATCAGATTTGCGCCCAATGCCATCGGAAACCAACGCGAACTGTTGGTATCGCCGCAGCACCGCATCTTGGTCAGTGGTTGGCAGGCCGAACTATTCTTTGGGCAAGACGAAGTCCTTGTTGCCGCCAAGCACCTGATCAACGGCGACACGATCCACCAGTTCCCGATTCGCTTTGTGTCTTATCATCACATCATGTGCGACAACCACGAGGTCATCTTTGCCGAGGGCGTTGCCACGGAGACGTTTTTCCCGGGGGACGTGATGCTTGATTCTGATGCGGATTTGCGCGCCGAACTGGTCGCGCTGTTTCCCGAGTTGGAAGCTCACAAGTGTATTAGCGCGATCAAGACTGCCCGCCATGTGTTGCGCGGAAGCGAGGCTTGCGTCATCGCGTAGGTTATGGTGGCTTGACCCTAGCAGCCTGCCGATGACTTATGGGCAGCAATGGCAAAACCAACAAGAACCACATCCAAATCAAAGCCGGGCAAGGTCGGCCATGGCCCTATTCGGGCTGGGCGGCTTTGGCTGCGCCGTTGGTTAATTCGTGGAGGACTTTTCGTCGTGAGCATTGCTATTTTTGCAGCTGTTGCCTTCGCCTTTATCAATCCCCCAACGACTCCGTATATGTTTTCTGAAGGGCAGCGTGTTGGCGGCGTCGATCAACAATGGGTTGCGATTGCCGAAATCGCCCCAGTCATGGCGCGTTCGGCTGTTGCGGCCGAGGATGCAAATTTTTGTCTGCATTGGGGATTGGACGTGAATGCCATTCGTGCAGCGCTTGACGACGGGAGTGCGCGGGGCGGGTCGACGATAAGTCAGCAAGTCGTGAAGAACGTCTATCTGTGGCACGGGCGAAGTTGGTTTCGAAAGGCGCTTGAGGCAGGAATGACCCCACTGGTTGAGGCTGTTTGGAGTAAGGAGCGAATCCTTGAGGTCTATTTGAATGTAGCCGAATTCGACGAAGGCGTTTTTGGTGTCGAGGCTGCCTCTGTGCATTATTTTGGGGTGCATGCGGCGGACCTTACTGCGGTTCAAGCCGCGCGCCTTGCCGCGATCCTTCCTGATCCCAAAGGGCGGTCGGCCAGTCGACCCTCGCAATATGTTCGCAGTCGTGCAGCAGGCATCATTGATGGCGCCGCCACAATTCTGGCGGATGGTCGCGCGGACTGTTTTGAACGGTGACGCGGGATTGATCACTGCCGCGCAATCGGGCATTGAGAAGGCGTATCGATTGGCAAGGTTCCGATGAATAGCGCGACCCACAAACTCTATCATTTTCCACTTTCACCGTTTTCGCGCAAAGTGCGGCTATCGCTGGCTGAAAAGCGTATCGAAGTCGAGCTTGTGGAAGAACGCTATTGGGAACAGAGCCCTGATTTCCTACGCCGCAATCCGGCTGGCAAGGTGCCTGTGCTACGCATGGGTGGCCGCACTTTCGCCGATAGCACGGCGATTTGCGAATACCTTGAGGAAATTCATCCCGATCCGCCGCTGTTGCCCAAAGCCCCCGAATTGCGCTACGAAGTGCGCCGTTTGGTTGCGTGGTTTGACGATAAATTCCACGCCGAGGTCACATCAAAGTTGATGGGCGAAAGAGTCCTGCGAAAGATAATGGGCACGGGCTATCCCGATAGTGCCAACGTCAAGGCGGGATCCAGAGCGATCAAATACCATCTGGATTATATGGCGTGGCTGTTGGATCAGCGCCGCTGGCTCGCAGGTAACGAGATGTCGCTGGCTGACTTTGCAGCCGCCGCACATTTGTCCTGTCTGGACTATATTAGCGACGTTGACTGGAACCGATCCGAGGTCGTGAAGGATTGGTATGCCAAGATCAAATCACGTCCTGCTTTCCGCTCGTTGTTGGCGGATCAGGTGTCCGGTTTTCCGCAACCTTCACATTACTCTGACCTCGATTTCTAGGTGACGGGCGATCTAAAGGAACGGTTGCGCACGCAGGCCTTGTACGAAGGGTTTGCGCAGATGGGCATTTGCAGGCCCGATGCAGTTCCCGAGTTGCCCGCGCGTTTGCAAACTTACTTGGACGAGGGTCGCCATGGCCAAATGGCGTGGATGGCCGAGCGCACAAAGTGGCGGGCTGATCCAAGCGCCCTTTGGCCCGAAGCGCGTTCGGTCATCATGCTTGCCGAACCTTATACGCCGACGCATGATCCGCTGGCAGTTCTTGATCAAAAGGACCGCGCGGCGATTTCCGTCTATGCGCAAAACCGCGATTATCATGACATCGTGAAAAAGCGCCTCAAGCGGGTTGGGCGCTGGTTGATTGATCAAGCGCAGGATTCGCGGATCAAGGTTTTTGTCGATACGGCCCCCGTCATGGAAAAACCACTGGGTGCCGCGGCTGGGCTTGGTTGGCAGGGCAAGCACACCAACCTTTTGGGGCGCGATCTGGGCAGTTGGTTTTTCCTTGGCGCGATATTCACGACGCTTGAACTAGAGCCGGACGAGGCTGGACGCGAGAATTGTGGGAATTGCACGGCCTGTCTCGATATCTGTCCAACGAATGCATTCCCCGCGCCGTTCCAGTTGGATGCGCGACGCTGCATTTCTTACCTGACAATTGAACATCATGGCCCCGTTGACGAAGACCTGCGCGCGCTCATGGGCAACCGCATTTACGGCTGCGATGATTGTCTTGCGGTTTGTCCGTGGAACAAGTTCGCGCAAGAGGCCCACGAGGTGAAATACCATGCGCGCGAAGATCTGACTGCGCCGCGTTTGTCCGAGCTAGCGGCGCTCGATGATGCGGCGTTCCGCGTGCTGTTTTCCGGCAGTCCTGTGAAACGGATCGGGCGGGATCGTTTTGTGCGCAATGTGCTTTATGCAATCGGCAACTCTGGCGATTTGGCATTGGTAAATGCTGCCCGCCCCCACGTCGATGATCCGGCCCCCGAAGTAGCCGACGCCGCGCGCTGGGCGATTGCGCGTTTGACCCCCTAGAAAGCAGTTCATTGCAGGCGTATGGCTGGGCTATGGAGCGCACCGATACACCCGATCAAGCCCCCTCGTGGGGCATCACGTTGATGGTTCTTGCCGTAACAGTGTTCACTGTGATGTCGGCCTTTATCAAGGCGGCCGACCGCGTTCCGGCGGGTGAGGCGATGTTCTTTCGTGCTTTTTTCACCCTGCCGGTGATCGCTATCTGGCTGGTATGGCGCGGTGATTTGATGACCGGAATCCGGACCGATAGCCTGCGATCGCATGCCGTGCGCGGTATCGCGGGATCCTGTGCTATGGGGCTTGGGTTCGCTGGGCTGAAGTACCTTCCCTTGCCTGAAGTGACCGCGATCCGTTTTGTGACGCCAGTCGTTATGCTGATTCTTGCTGCCTTGTTGCTGGGTGAAAGATTGCGGATGGTACGGATTTCTGCGGTCACGGTGGGATTGGTCGGCGTGGTGATTATCGTTTGGCCGCGCCTGTCCGCCGGGTCCGATTCAGCCGAGGCATTCGGCGCGATGATTGTGCTTGGTTCGGCCTGTTTGGCGGCGCTGGCACAGGTCTTCGTGAAATCCATGGCGGGGCGGGAAAGCACGGCGGCAATTGTGTTTTATTTCGCCCTTACGGCGACGGTTCTTTCGCTGGTGACGCTGCCGTTCGGCTGGGTCTGGCCCACATGGCCCGAGGCCGCTTTGCTAGTCGGGGCGGGTGTCGTGGGGGGGATCGGGCAGATCCTTTTGACCTCAAGCTATCGCTTTGCCGAGGCGGGTGTCTTGGCGCCGTTCACCTACGTGTCGATGCTGTGGTCTATCATCATTGGCTACGTCTGGTTCCTTGAAATCCCGACGCCGCAGATGCTGTTTGGGGCAGGGCTGATCATCATGGCGGGCGTGATAATTGTTTACCGAGAACGCCAGCTTGGCACGCAGAAGACCGCGCGCCGCAAGGTCGAAGCCAAGGGAATTCAGTAGCAGGGGTGAATTTTCAGGCGAGGCGTGCTATATAAACAGTGCGTCATAGTCTGGGAGGACCATTCATGCAGCGTCATATCACTGATCGAACCCGGGCCCGGGACGGTGCCATTCGCGCCCGCGAATACCAGCGTTTTGAAATGCGACAAGGGCCAAATGCGGCATCTGTTGCATTGCAAAAACGGCCACACGCGATCAGCGTGGGCCGTTTGCGTCAGTATCTTCGGATCGCCCGAGGTAGGACCGCTCAGGCGCGGACCAGCTTTTCGTAGCTTTCCGAAATCTCGCGCGTCAGTGCACCGACTTCAAAGTTGTAGTCGCCAATCTGGCCGACTGGTGTAACTTCAGCGGCGGTGCCCGTTAGCCAGCATTGCTCAAAGCTCTCAAGCTCTTCGGGCATGATGTGACGCTCGTGCACGGTCACGCCGCGTTCCTTAAGCATTTCGATAACTGTCTGACGGGTTAGCCCGTTCAGGAAGGCGTCAGGCGTTGGCGTATGCACTTCACCGTTCTTTACGAAGAAGATATTCGCGCCGGTCGCTTCAGCCACGTAGCCACGATAGTCGAACATCATCGCATCGCTGCAGCCTTTGGCTTCGGCTGCGTGCTTGGACATGGTGGCAATCATATAGAGACCTGCAGCCTTGGCTTGTGACGGCGCAGTTTCAGGGCTGGGGCGCTTCCATTTTGCGATGTCGAGCTTGGCACCCTTCATCTTCGCGTCGCCGTAGTAGTTACCCCATTCCCAGACAGCCACGGCCATACGAACCGGATTGCGAGCGGATGCGACACCCATATCTTCGCCTGCACCGCGCCATGCAACGGCGCGCACATAAGCGTCATTCAAACCATTAGCATCAAGCGCGGCCCGCTTTGCAGCTTCGATTTCGTCCACAGTATAGGGAATGTCGAAATCAATCAGCTTGCCAGAATTGATTAGGCGTTCGGAATGCTGCCGTGATTTGTATATCTTGCCGTTGTAGCAACGCTCGCCCTCAAACACGCTTGATGCATAGTGCATCGCGTGCGTCAGGATGTGAACATTGGCATCGCGCCACTCAATCAATTGGCCATCCATCCAGATTTTGCCGTCGCGATCGTCGTATGAACCAGCCATGGCGGCCTCCCTTAAGTTTGCAATAGTTGCGCCAGTATGTCCACTTCAGACATAAAGTTGCGCATATTCAAAGATTCGCTACCAGTCGCTTCTTGGAATGTCAACAAGGCTGACGTATTGTAGAAGGGCAGATGAAGGAACACACAGATGATAGAGGGCGGACGAATGGAGGGCGGGCAGACACTTTTGTTTCTGACGGACGAACAAGTCCGCAAGGGGATCGAGGCGATGTTCTTTGCCTATCGTGGCTTTACCGCTGATCCCGACCGTATTTTGGCCGATATGGCCTATGGTCGTGCGCATCATCGCGCGATCCATTTTATCCATCGCAGCCCCGGGACAACCGTCAATAATCTGCTCTCTATTTTGGGCGTTACAAAACAATCTCTTAATCGTGTGTTGCGCACCCTGATCGCTGAGGGTCTAGTCGAAAGCAGGATCGGGCGGCGGGACAAGCGCGAGCGACATTTGCATCTGACCGACGAAGGTTCTTCGCTAGAACAACGCCTGTCTGACGCACAACGTGACAGAATGCGTGCTGCCTACCGCGCCGCTGGCCCAGCTGCCGTGGTCGGTTTCCGGCAGGTGCTTGAGGCGATGATGGACGAAGACATGCGGCGACAATTCGACGGCATGAGGGATCGGGGGCAGTAATTTGGATGAACCACATCTGTTGATTGTTGATGACGATGAACGCATTCGCGGGCTGCTGCAAAAGTTCCTGATCCGCTCAGGGTTCCTTGTGAGCACAGCGCGTGATGCCGCCCACGCACGCCGTGTTCTGGGCGGGCTGGAGTTCGATTTGATCGTTCTCGACATCATGATGCCGGGCGAAGATGGTGTGACGCTTTGCCGATCCCTGCGCGAGACGATTAACACGCCAATCATGCTGCTGACGGCTAAGGGTGAAACGGAGGATCGCATCAACGGGCTTGAGGCGGGGGCCGATGACTATCTTGCCAAGCCGTTTGAACCCAAGGAATTGCTGTTACGGATTAATGCCATCTTGCGCCGCGTACCTGCGACAGAACCCGCTATGCAAGCGCCCAAGGTAATGCATCTTGGCCTGCTGCGATACGACATTGAGCGCGGTGAGTTGTGGCGGGGCGAAGATCTTGTCCGCCTGACCGCGACCGAAAACCAACTTATGCGGATCTTCTCGGCGGGTACGAATAATGCGGTTAGCCGCGCGTCAATGGTGGAACAGTTGGGTCGCTCTGGTGGGCAGGCCCAGGAACGGGCGGTGGATGTGCAAATTACGCGTTTGCGCCGAAAACTTGAGGCAGACCCGAAACAACCCCGTTACCTGCAAACCGTGCGCGGTGCAGGCTATATGCTTTCGCCAGATTAACCCCCTTCAGGAAAGAAGCAGGCGGCGGGGTGGTTTGATCCATCAAGGATCGGACGCTCGCTGCGGCAACGGTCCGTTGCCTTCCAACAGCGCGGCGCAAAGGCACAACCAGGCGGCACATTCAGAGGCGATGGGAGTTCACCCTCCAGCTTGATCCGGTGTTTTTCCGCTGTCGGGTCCGCCACCGGCGTCGCTGACAGCAACGCAAGTGTATAGGGATGGCGTGGGTTTGCCAGAACGTCTTCGATTGTGCCGGATTCAACAGGACGGCCCAGATACATCACGATGATATCGTCGGCCATGTGTTTCACGACGGACAGATCGTGGCTGATGAAAAGATAGGCCAGCCCAAGTCGGTCTTGTAATTCTACCAACAAATTAAGGATTTGCGACTGGATCGACAGGTCCAACGCGCTGACGGGTTCGTCAAGCACAAGCACTTTGGGCTCTAGCATCAAGGCACGCGCGACCGCGATACGCTGGCGTTGCCCACCGGAAAACATGTGCGGATAGCGATCGAAATGCTCGGCGCGCAGACCGACAAGTTCTAGCATCTCGCGGGCCTTGGCGGTGATTTCGGCGCTGGACATGCTAGGGCGATTGATCTTGAGCGGCTCCTCAAGGATTGCTCCGACGCGGTGGCGCGGATTAAGAGAGCCATAAGGGTCTTGAAAGATGATCTGCACCGACTCGCGCAAGCTGGCCCAATTGTCCTTGGTCGCCTCGGTCCCGTTTATTGTGAACGACCCTTCAGTGGGTTCTTCGATCAACGTGATTAACCGTGCAAGCGTCGACTTTCCGCAACCGGATTCCCCAACCACGGCGAGCGTCTTGCCCGGGTATAATTCAAATGATGCCTCTGACAGCGCGCGGACGACCTGCTTTGGGCCAAACATCGCACCCTTGATGTAATAGCGCCGCGACAGGCCTTTTGCTGTGACGATTGCTTGGGTCATGCGACACCTACGGTTTTTGCATTCAATGGATAGTGACAACGGGCAAGGCCCAGTTCCGGACTGCAAGGCGCAGGCGGCGTGCTATGGCATTTTGCATCGGCAAAGGCGCAGCGGGGCGCAAAAAGGCAGCCCTTGGGACGGTCAAATTGGCCCGGCACAACCCCGGGTATCGTCGGCAAAAACCGTCCGGTTGCCCGCTCAGGCAACGCATCCAGCAGCGCTGACGTATAGGGATGGTGCGGCTCCTTGAACAACCCAATCACCGGCTGTTCTTCGACCTTCTGACCCGCGTATTGCACGCTGACACGTTCAGCGGTTTCGGCGACCACGCCCATATCATGTGTGATCAGAATCAGCGCCATGTCGCTTTCGGCCTGCAGCCCGGCCAGCAAATCAAGGATCTGCGCTTGAATCGTTACATCCAATGCAGTTGTCGGTTCGTCAGCAATCAAAAGCCGTGGTTTGCAGGCAATCGCCATCGCAATCATCACACGCTGGTTCATGCCGCCAGACAGTTGGTGTGGAAATACCTTCAGGCGTTGCTCGGCATCAGGAATGCCGACTTGCTCTAACAGTTCGATAGCGCGCGTGTGGCGCTCACGTGACGAAAGATTAAGATGCTGGCGCAACGCTTCTTTGATCTGAAAGCCCACGGTAAAGCACGGGTTGAGCGAGGACATCGGCTCTTGAAAGATCATTGTGATGTCTTTGCCGATCAGCCCGCGCCGACTGCGTGCAGAAGTCGCGCGTAGGTCGTTCCCATCGAATTCCATCACGTCAGCCGTGATCGTTGCAGTCCATGGCAGAAGGCCCATCATCGCTAGCATTGAGACTGACTTGCCCGATCCGCTTTCGCCAACGATTGCGAGAATGTCGCCTTTGTCCACGGATAGATCGACACCATCAACGGCGCGGAATTGCCCGCCTGACGTCGAGAAATCGACACTGAGGTTTCTGATTTCAAGTAATGACATATCAGCTCCTCTTGAGTTTGGGATCAAGGGCGTCACGCAGTCCGTCACCCATCAGGTTGATGGCCAACACGGTAACAAGGATCGCAATGCCGGGCAGGGTCACGACCCACCAAGCCCGCAGAATGAATTCGCGCGCCTCGGCGAGCATTGTGCCCCACTCGGGCGTCGGTGGCTGCGCCCCCATTCCAAGAAAGCCAAGGGCGGCGACATCAAGGATGGCGTTCGAAAAGGATAGGGCGACCTGCACGATAATCGGTGCGAGGCAGTTTGGCAGAACCGTAATGAACATGCGTCGAAATAGGCCTGCACCTGCGACGCGGGCAGATGTCACATAGTCTTTTGACAACTCGCCCAGCACCGATGCGCGGGTCAGGCGCACGTAATGAGGTTGCAGCACAATCGCGATTGCAAGCATCGCGTTGAACAGCGACGGGCCAAGAATCGCAACCAGCACCAGTGCGAGCAAAAGCGATGGGAATGCGAGGATAATATCCATGATGCGCATAATGATGGTATCAAGCCATTTGGGCGCAAATCCTGATATAAGACCAATTAGCACGCCACCAAAAGCGGCTACCGATGCGACAACAATACCGACAAAGAAGGAAAAACGCGCGCCGTGCAGCAGTCGCGAAAGCATATCGCGGCCAAGCGGGTCAGTGCCAAATAGGAACTGCGTGCTTCCGCCTTCCTGCCAAAAGGGTGGCACCAGCGTATGATCACGAAACTGTTCTGTTGGGCTGTAAGGCGCCAAAATATCGGCACCCGCGGCCATGATGACAAAGGCGACGAACACGTAAAAGCCCATGACCGCACCACGGTTTTCGCTGAAGTAAAACCAGAATTCGCGCAGGCGGCTTGGGCGGGCCTGTTCAGCGGCCGTGGCTTCGGGGGTAAGGTCAGTCATCACTGCTTCCTGATCTTGGGGTTGATGAAGCCGTACAGCACATCAACAATTAGGTTCACGATCATCACCATCAGCGCGATGAGGAGGAGGCCGCCCTGCACCACCGGATAATCACGACGGAAGATGCTATCGACCATCCATTTGCCGATGCCCGGCCAGCTAAAGATCGTTTCCGTCAGGATAGCCCCCGCCAGAAGTGTGCCAACGGAAAGGCCAATCACGGTAATCACGGGGATCAGCGCGTTGCGCATGGCGTGCATGCCGTTGATACGCGCTGGTCCTAGTCCTTTGGCCTTGGCCGTGCGGATGTAATCTTCGCTCAGAACTTCCAGCATGGCAGACCGCGTTTGGCGCGCGATCACGGCTAAAGGAACGGTGGCCAACACAATCGTAGGCAAGATGAGGTGTCGCACCGCTGAGATGAAGGCGCCCTTTTGCCCCGATAGGATGCTGTCGATCAGCATAAATCCGGTCACGTCATCAAAGTAATAGAGCAGGTCAATGCGCCCCGACACCGGCGTCCATTGCAAGTTGCCGCTGAACACAATGATTAGCAACAAAGCCCACCAGAAAATGGGCATCGAATAGCCGATAAGCGCTGTGGACATCAGCGCACGGTCAAAGAATTTGCCACGGTACACCGCAGCGATGACACCGGCAGGCAGGCCGATAAGGATCGCAAGGGTCATTGCGCAGGCCGACAACTCAAGCGTGGCAGGGAACAGCGCGAAAAACTCGTCCCAAACGGGGCGCTTTGTGACAAAGCTATCGCCAAGGTCGCCTTGGATCACGCCGCCAAGGTATTCCCAATACTGCACCAAGACAGGGCGATCATAGCCCAATTCCGCGACCAACTCCTGATAGCGTTCTTCGCTCATCCCGCGTTCACCGGCCATGACGATGATCGGATCACCAGGAAGGACACGGATGAACGCGAACGAAATAAGGGTCACGCCGATAAACGTCGGTAGGAAGGTCAACAAACGCGAAAGAAGGAATTTTATCATCAGGACTTTCCTACGATCATCAGGTCTTTGGGGAAGGACGTAAGCGAGCGGCAACCGTCGGTGGTAATAAGTACATCGTCTTCGATGCGGACCCCGAAGTTGCCGATCTCGTATAGGCCGGGTTCATTGGTGTAAACGACGCCGGCCTCAAGCACTTGATGGTTGCCGCGCATGATATAGGGCGCTTCGTGCACGTCACGGCCAAGCCCGTGGCCAGTTTTGGTGCGGATGCGCGCGCCGTAAGGCGATGCTTCGAGAACGCCTGTCACCACGTCATCAATTTCGTGCGCGGTCACGCCTGCCTTGGTTGCGGCAAACCCCGCAAGGTTCGCGGCTAGCACCGTTTCATAGACTGTACGGCCTTCGTCGCTGGCGTGATCCACAAAAACGGTCCGGGTGATATCGGCGGCAAAGCCGTGCTTGCGCGCGCCGAAGTCAAGCAATAGCGCATCGCCAGCCTTGATCTGATAATCGGCCCGTGCGTGGGCGTGAGGGCGGGCAGAATTGTCACCTGCGGCAACGATTGGATCAAACGCCATGCCCTCGGCGCCCTCCGCGAACAGCCGACCCACAAGAATCGCTTCGACTTCGACCTCGGTCATTCCAACGCGGACTTGATCAAGAGTGTGATGCAGTGCCCGTTCTGAAATGGCGATGGCGGCTTCCAGAGCTGCGATGTCGGCGGCAGTCTTGATCATGCGCAACCCGCTAATTGCTTTCTCACCGTCGGAAATCGTGAGCTGTGGCATCGCCGACTTCAGGGCGTGATGGACGAATACGCGCATCACTTGGCCTTCGACGGCCACGGAATGGATGTGCAGGTCTTTAGCCAAAGCATCAAAGGCGGGTTGATAACGATCCTGATCGCGCCAGTCATAGACGGCACCAACGAAATTCACCTGTGCCCAAGAGCCAAGCTCGAGATTGGGAACGATAGCGGCAGGATCACCCTTGGCGGGGACAATCAGAACAAAGGGGCGCTCGTGGCTGGCAAATGATTGCCCCACAGCGCGCGTAAAATTCGGGCCAGGAACCAGAGCGACTGCATCAACCTTTAGGTCAATCGCAACTTGGCGCAGGTCGGCAAAACGGTCGGTCATTTTGGGGGCTCCGGCAGGGGTGTCCGGGGCCAAATACGGCCCCGGACGATATTGCGATTACTCAGCGAGTGTCACGTCATAGAAGATGTGACCACCAAGTGGGTGAACGATGTAACCCTCAACTTCAGGGCGCATTGGCATGTAAACAACCGAGTGCGCGATCGTGGCCCAAGGCGCCTGGTCCTTGAAGACAACCTGAGCTTCTTCATACAGGCGTGTCCGCTCGGCTGGATCGGTTTCGACCTTGGCGGCCTGAATCAGATCCTCGAACGGCTGGTGGCACCACTGTGCGCGGTTGGAGTTTTCGATACCGTCACAACCCAGCAGAACTGCGAGGAAGTTATCTGGATCGCCGTTGTCACCGGTCCAGCCAAGCAGGACGGCACCATCACGATCAATCTCGCGCGAACGGGACAGGTATTCCCCCCATTCATACGACACGATTTCAACATCAACACCGACAGCGGCAAAGTCAGCCTGCATCAGTTCCGCCATGCGGCGGGCGTTGGGGTTGTAGGGTCGCTGAACGGGCATGGCCCAGATGTTCATCGACAAGTCGGTCACGCCAGCGGCGTCGAGTGCGGCGCGTGCTGCAACGGGATCGTAAACATCATCTACGATTGCGTCGTTATATGACCACATGGTCGGTGGGATCGGGTTCTTGGCGATTTGGCCGGACCCTTGGAATACCACGTCGATGATCGCCTGTTTATCGATCGCCATGTTCAACGCGCGGCGGACTGCCGGATCGTCAAACGGAGCAATCTGCGTGTTATACGCAAGGTAGCCAACGTTCAGACCTTCTTGCTGCAGCACGTTGATACCTTCGTCCGCAACCATCGCTTCAATGTCAGCGGGGTTTGGATAAGGCATGATGTGGCATTCGCCAGCCTGAAGCTTTTGATAGCGCACAGAAGCATCTGGCGTGATCGCAAAGATTAGGTTGTCGTAGCCCGCAGCACCGCGCCAGTAATCGGCGTTGGTTGCATAGCGGATCACAGCGTCTTTTTGATAGGCGACAAAGCTGAACGGACCAGTGCCGATTGGCGCTTGGTTGAGCATTTCAGGTGTGCCAGCTTCCATCATCACATCGGCGTATTCAGCCGACAGGATCGAGGCAAAATCCATCGCCATGTTGGCAACGAAAGGTGCTTCGGGACGGGTCAAGACGAACTTGACTGTATAGTCATCGACCTTCTCGACCGAGGCGACCAGATCGGGCATGGACATACCGCTGAAGTATTCCCAGGTGCCGCCAGACACTTCGTGGTAAGGATGATCAACAAGGCGCTGACGCTCGAAGCTAAAGATCACGTCGTCGGCGTTGAAGTCACGCGTAGGAGTGAACGTATCGCTTGAATGGAACTGCACGCCTTGGCGCAGGCTGAAGGTATACTCCAACCCGTCCTCGGATGCTGTCCAGCTTTCGGCCAGACCGGGGATCACGTTAGTGGTGCCGGTCTCGAATTCCGTCAGACGGTTGTAAATTGGGTGTGACGACGCATCAAAGGTTGTGCCGGATGTATAAAGCGCTGGGTCAAAGCCTTCAGGCGAACCTTCCGAGCAATAAACAAGCGTCTGCGCCGAAAGCGCAGTGCTGCCAAGGATGGCCATTGTAAGGCCGGCAGCGAGGTTACGTTTCATAGACATTTTTCTCTCCTGTCTGGTTTTCGTACTTAGGTGGCAGGCGGTTCGCACCGCCGTTCTGCGCCGTGTTAGGCGCTAGGGCCGAGGATGTGGACAGTTGTCCGTTCCGCAGCCCGATTTCTGAATTTGACTTGCCCGATTTCTCATATTGCATGCGGCCCACCCAAAGGACGCGGGCGGAAGCGCTTGTTTTATTGGACCATGAATGCGGGCTCGTGCCCAGATAGTGCAGGCTGTCGCCTATGGTCATGGTGTGTTCGACACCGTCCACGACCTGAGCGATCGCGCCTTCGAGAATATAGATCATCTCTTCGCCTTCATGGCTCACTTCTTCCGAGGTATAGCCAGGAGGCACATGCAATATAAACGACGTCAATTCGTGACCCGGAAAATCAGCCCCAATCTGTTCGTAGGCAATCGACGAGCCTGAAACGGAGAACTGAGGACGTTGACCCGAGCGGGTTAGGCTATCCACTGCCTTGGGGGTTGCAACGAAATAGTCCACGCCCACGTGCAGCGCCGCTGCGATTTGCGAGAGCGTGCCAAGTGTCGGTGTGGCATTGCCGCGCTCAACCTGACTGAGATAGCCAACCGAAACACCCGAATCAGTGCCCAGTTCTTGCAGCGTCAAACCAAGCCGATGGCGCTGGCGACGCATGCGCGGACCAAGGCTATTCACGTTATTGGACAGGTCTTTGACCAAGAATATCCCCCAAATCGCACCGCTAGTTGTAATGTTTTTGTTTGGCGCGACTTGAACTAGCCTGTTGAAAAACCGTTATTCCGTCAACACAATTTTTTTACTGCGCTGCAGCAAAGCATGTCGGTTGCGCTTGAGTCTGCCGCGCGTTGGCTGTTCTCTGGCAAGATGGTAACCGCACTCATCACCCACCCCGAATGTCTTGATCACGTCACGCCACCGGGCCACCCCGAGCAAGTGGCGCGACTGGATGCCGTGCTTGGCGCGCTGGCGGACATGGAACTGCGCCGTGTGCCCGCGCCGATGGTCGCAGATGACGATCTGCTGCGCGCCCATCCGCAAAGCCATATCAATGCGATTCGTAACGCGGCCCCAACCCAAGGTTGGCGGTCGCTTGATGCCGATACGCACATGTCAGTTGGAACGCTTGCCGCTGCCTATCGTGCGGCAGGTGCCGTCGCGCGTGGTGTCGATCTGGTGCTTGGCGGCGATGTTGCCAATGCCTTTGCCGCCGTGCGCCCACCGGGGCACCACGCCGAACGCGAAACTGCCATGGGGTTTTGTTTCTTCGGATCGGTTGCTGTCGCCGCGAAACATGCGCTGGACCATCACGGGCTGAAACGTGTCGCTATCGTTGATTTCGATGTGCATCACGGCAATGGCACGCAAGACTTGGTCGAGGATGACGCGCGCATTCTGTTTTGCTCCACCCATCAATCGCCGTTATATCCCGGCACCGGTGCGGCAGATGAGGTTGGCGCGTATGACAATGTGGTCAACGTGCCGTTGCCTGGTGGCGCGGGTTCCAAGGCGTTTCGCGACGCGATGGAACGGGTGATCTTACCGCGCGTCGATGCATTTGCCCCTGAACTTCTGCTGATTTCCGCCGGATTTGATGCACATGAAGATGATCCATTGGCAGGGATGATGCTGAAAACAGGTGATTTTGCGTGGATAACCAGCCGACTTTGCGATTTGGCGGATAAACACTGCGGCGGACGCGTGGTATCCAGCCTTGAAGGCGGTTATGATCTTGAGGCTTTGGCCGTCAGTGCCGCTGCCCATGTTGCCGTTCTAGAGGAGAGAGGCCGATGACCGACCAACCCGTTAAAGAAATGAGCTTTGAAGATGCGATGCGCGAGCTTGAAGGCGTCGTTGGCCAGCTTGAGCGCGGTGATGTGCCGCTTGAGGAATCAATAAAACTTTATGAACGTGGGGCCCTGTTGAAAAAGCGCTGCGAGTCCAAGTTGAAAGAGGCCGAAGAAAAAGTTGCCAAGCTAACGCTGGATGGTGATGGCCAGCCTACAGGGACGACCCCCTTGGATGGCTAACAACGGCCCCGCAAAATTCGAGGTCACGCGGACCGTCGATATGATGTGTCATCCATTGGCCGCATCGTTGAAGGTGGCAGGAGAGACCGCCGATGCGCGTGTGGACTTTGCGCTGGCTGGTCTGACAGGACCAATTCCCGAAGCAATGAAATATGCTGTGCGCGGCGGGAAAGCCCTGCGCGCGTTCTTGGTTCTTGAATCGGCGCGTTTGCATGGCATTAATTCCGCGCGCGCCCAACCTGCCGCGGCCGCGATCGAATGTTTGCACGCCTATTCGCTGGTCCACGATGACCTGCCCTGCATGGACGATGATGCTTTGCGTCGCGGGCAGCCGACCGTGCATGTGAAATGGGACGAGGCAACAGCTGTGTTGGTTGGTGACGCGCTCCATTCCCTCGCCTTTCAGTTGGTGATGGAAACCGAAGTTGACGCGCAACAGCGGTTCATCCTGACCCACACCCTTGCGACCGCCGCAGGTGCGCGCGGGATGGTTGGCGGGCAAGCGATGGATATCGCCGCTGAAACAGCCGCTGAACCGCTGACGTTGGATCAGATCATGGCCCTGCAAATGGCCAAAACAGGCGCGTTGATTTCTTGGTCGGCCATGGCGGGGCCGCGCATGGCGGGCGACAAAGAACACCAGTTGCGCATCTACGGTGATTGCCTTGGTCTCGCATTTCAGATCGCAGACGATGTACTGGATGTGGTCGGCGATGCCGCGACCGTTGGCAAGGCTGTGCGCAAGGACCAAGCCGCTGGAAAGGCCACGTTTGTTTCTCTATTGGGCCTTGATGGGGCGAAACGCCGCGCACAAGATTTGGTCACCGAAGCGTGTGATGCGCTATCATATTACGGCGACGACGCCGAAACATTGAAGGAGGCCGCGCGTTTTGTTATTGCCCGCGGGCATTGATGAAAGGCCGAACCCATGGCTGACAGACCCAAAACACCCACGCTTGACCGCGTTCACTTGCCGGCTGACCTGCATGAAATGTCGGACAGCGATTTGCATCGTGTGGCCAATGAACTGCGCGCTGAAACGATTTCGGCCGTGTCGGAAACCGGCGGGCATTTAGGCGCAGGTCTGGGTGTGGTCGAACTGACCGTGGCGTTGCATGCAGTTTTCGATACCCCACGTGACAAGATCATCTGGGACGTCAGCCACCAGTGTTACCCGCACAAGATCCTGACAGGGCGGCGTGACCGTATCCGCACCCTGCGCCAAAAGGACGGGCTAAGCGGGTTCACGAAACGCAGCGAATCCCCCTATGATCCGTTTGGCGCGGCGCATTCCAGCACTTCGATTTCTGCCGCGTTGGGCTTTGCTGTTGCGGCTGATCTGGGCGGCGATCCGGGTGACGGGATTGCCGTGATCGGTGACGGGGCCATGTCGGCTGGCATGGCGTTCGAGGCGATGAATAACGCGGGCCATCTGGGCAAGCGGTTGTTCGTGATCCTGAATGATAACGAAATGTCGATTGCCCCGCCCGTTGGTGCGATGTCGTCCTACCTTAGCCGCCTTTACGCCGGTGCGCCGTTCCAGGATTTGAAAGCTGCCGCCAAAGGGGCGGTTTCTCTCTTGCCCCCGCCGCTGCAAGAGGGCGCGCGCCGTGCCAAGGAAATGCTGAAAGGTATGACTGTTGGCGGCACCCTGTTTGAGGAATTGGGTTTCAATTACGTTGGCCCGATTGACGGTCACGATTTGGAACAGTTGTTGTCGGTCTTGCGCACCGTGAAAGCGCGCGCAACTGGGCCGGTTCTGATCCATGCGATCACGAAAAAGGGCAAGGGGTATGCCCCCGCCGAGGCGGCGCAGGATCGGGGCCATGCCACTGCAAAATTCGATGTGGTGACAGGCAAGCAGGCCAAAGCGAAAAGCAACGCGCCGAGCTATACATCTGTGTTTGCCGAGGCGCTTTTGAAACAGGCCGCAGCTGACCCCAAGATTTGCGCTGTCACGGCTGCGATGCCGGACGGCACCGGCCTGAACCGATTCATGGAGCGTTATGCCAGCCGGTGTTTCGACGTGGGCATTGCCGAGCAGCACGCGGTGACGTTTTCCGCTGGGTTGGCGGCGGGTGGGATGAAACCGTTCTGCGCGCTTTATTCGACATTCTTGCAACGTGGTTACGATCAGGTTGTGCACGATGTGGCGATCCAACGCTTGCCCGTTCGTTTTGCTATTGATCGCGCTGGGCTGGTCGGGGCTGATGGCGCGACCCATGCGGGCAGTTATGACATCGCCTATCTGGCGAACCTGCCCGGTTTTGTCGTTATGGCCGCCGCAGACGAGGCCGAATTGGTGCGCATGGTTGCCACTGCCGCCGCCCATGATGACGGTCCGATTGCGTTCCGTTTCCCGCGTGGCGAAGGCGTCGGCGTTGAAATCCCCGAAGACGCGCAGCCGCTTGAAATCGGCAAGGGCCGGATGATCCGCGAGGGCAAACAAGTTGCGATCCTGTCATTTGGCACACGCCTGCAAGAGGTCGAAGCAGCCTGCGAGGCGTTGCTTGCCAAAGGGATTACGCCGACAATTGCAGACGCCCGTTTCACCAAGCCGCTGGATCGCGACATGATTCTGAAACTTGCCGCTGACCATGATGCATTGATCACCATCGAAGAAGGTGCCGTCGGAGGTTTTGGCAGCCATGTGGCGCAGCTATTGTCAGATGAAGGCGTGTTCGATCACGGGCTACGGTTCCGCTCGATGGTCTTGCCCGATACGTTTATCGACCAATCCAGCCCGCGCGATATGTATGCAATGGCTGGCCTGAACGCCGAAGATATCGAGCGTAAGGTGCTTGAGGTCATGGGCGTTGGTGTGATCGGCAAGCGCGCTTAGGGTTTTGGCGGCAAACGCTCCTCGATGGCTTTCAGGCGTTCCAACACTTCGTCGCGGTAGGTATCTGTGCGCGCCACATCGTCTTCATGATGCGCATCTTGCATTGAGTTTACGATCAGACCGACAAGCAGGTTCACAACGGCGAATGTCGTCATCATTATGAAGGGCACGAAAAACGCCCAAGCATATTGATAGGATTCCATCACGGGGCGCACGATGCCCATGGACCAGCTTTCCAGTGTCATAATCTGGAACAGCGAATAGGCCGATCGACCCAACGTGCCGAACCATTGCGGAAAGCTGTCGCCGAACAGTTTTGTCGCCATGACGCTTCCGATGTAGAAAATGATCATCATCAGCAGGAACACGCTTCCCATACCGGGAAGGGCAGTCACGAATCCCTCGACAACATGGCGCAAGCGTGGGGCGGCAGACATAACCCGCAACACCCGCAGAATGCGCAGCGCCCGCAGCACCGAGAATGTCTGTGCGGCGGGCACGATCGCGATACCGATGATAACAAAATCAAAGATATTCCAGCCGGAGCGGAAGAACCTGAACCCATGGGCGAACAGCTTGGCGGCGATTTCGATCACAAAGATACATAGACAGATCGTATCAAGTGCGATGATCAACGGTCCAAAGGTGGCCATGACCGTGTCCGAGGTTTCGATCCCCAATATAACAGCGTTGAACAGGATGACGCCAATGATGCCATTGCGGACGAAATCGCGATCAAGGTAGAGGGCGGTTTTTTCACGCAGGGTCATCAAAGCCTCGCTTGTTTGCTTGGGCATCATATGTGGTGTGGCGCTCGCAGTGGCAAGGCTAGTTCCCAGCGACGAGAAGTGCGTGGAGGCCGCAGCGGTAATCTGGATAGATCAGGCTAACCCCTAGTTGGTCTTTGATCCGGTCATTACGTACTTTTTTACTTTCGGCGTAAAAGCTGCGCGCCATGGGGGTCATGTCGGCGTCTGCAAACGCCACTGCCTCGGGGATCGGCATACCTAGCAGTTCGGCGGCATAGGCGATCACGTCTTGCGGCGGGGCAGGGTCATCATCGCACAGGTTATAAATTGCGCCGGGATTGGGCTGCGCGATAGAGGCGGCCAATACCTGCGCGATGTCATCAACATGGATACGGCTGAACACTTGCCCGTCCTTGATGATGCGCCGTGCGGTGCCATTGCGCACCTTGGCAAAGGGGCCACGACCAGGGCCGTAGATGCCAGCAAGCCTGAAAATATGTAGCGGCACGTCGAGTGACTGCCAATCTGCTTCGGCTGCGACGCGCAATTGCCCGCGTTTCGTTGACGGGGCAAGAGGCGTATTTTCGTCAACCCAACCGCCGTTGTGATCGCCGTAAACACCCGTAGTGGACAGGTATCCAACCCACGCAAACTGATCGCGCCGCGCGGCTATGTCATCGCGCAGGGCGTTCAATACAGGATCACCATCCGCATTTGGCCCCGCTGAAATCAACAGATGCGAGGCCTGATCCAGTTGCGCTGTAATTGACGCGTCAGGCCAGATCAGCGGCTTGGCCCCCGTTGCGCGCACCCTGTCAGCTTTATCGGCAGACCGTGTAGTGCCGAAAATGGTCCAACCCTGTCGGTGCAGAATTGGCGACAAGGCGCCGGCACTATAGCCGTGCCCGAATGACAGTAGCGTCTTAGTCACTGGCCGTTACTGCGCATAGGTCGCGCCTTCTTCATCAAGGATTGCCCTGAGCTCGGCAAGGTGACGCGCGTCTTGTTCGGGGTATTCTTCCAATTCACGCGCGGTCTTTTCAGCGATGTCATCAGGCAACACGCGTAACGGCTGGCCTGTTTGTAGGGCGCGAATATATGTCTCGGCGGCGCGTTCAAAATAGAACATCCGGTTGAATGTTTCGGCCACAGAATCGCCGATGACCATGACACCGTGATTGCCCATGATCATGACCTTTTGCTTGGGGTCGGTGAAAAGGGCGGCACACCGCGCACCTTCTTCCTCGAATGCCAAGCCGCCATACCCATCATCTATGACGTGGCGATTAAAGAAGGTCGCGCAGTTTTGATCAATCGCTAACAGTCGACTGTCGGCAAGCGATGCAAGGACCGTCGCGTGGATCGAATGCACATGCATAGCGCAGCGCGCGTGGCGACAGTGCCGATGCATGCCCCCGTGTAGGCCCCAGGCGGTGGGGTCGGGAGCATTCGGCCCCGTCAACGTTTCTGGATCATTCGCATCCACGACGATCAGATCGCTGGCCTTGATTCGGCTGAAATGCATCTGATTGGGGTTCATCAAGAACCGCGTGCCGTCATCGTTAATTGCCATCGAGAAATGATTGGCGACCCCTTCGTGCATGTTAAGCCTTGCCGTCCAGCGAAAAGCGGCGGCAAGATCGACACGTTCGTCCCAATGGTCGAGGTTTAGGCGCTTTGATGCGGCTGTCATGGTAGCCTCCTGCTGTTTCTCGTAGCCTGCCAGTTTTGGGGTGATATCGCCAGCGAGTTTGAGGCAAAGTACAACACGACTTGCAGACCGGTGCGGGTTCGTGCCAGATTTGGAGATGCAAATATTCCCGACATATCAAAGGACCCCGCCGCATGAGCGCTGATACGACTCTGCCTATGGTATCGCCTGATACGGTGGTCCCCGAAACCTTTACCGACGCCAAGGCAGCCGTCGCCAAATTGATCGCGCTCTATGATGAAGCGACGCAGTTTCTTTGCGCGGCATTTTCCGAAACGCTTGCGACTGGTCAGCCTGCCTCGCGGTATCGCGCTTTTTATCCAGAAGTCCGCATCCGCACCACGAGCTTTGCCGTGATTGACAGCCGCCTGTCGTATGGGCACGTCGCCCAGCCCGGCAGCTATTCTGCAACAATCACCCGACCGCATTTGTTTGAGAAGTATCTTGAGCAGCAGATCAGTCTGCTGATCCAAAACCATAAACTTCCCGTCGAAATCGGGGTGTCGATGACGCCAATGCCCGTGCATTTTGCTGTAGCGAACCAAGAGGGCGCGTCAGTCCCTCAGGAAGGGGCGGGCGAATTCACCCTGCGCGATGTCTTTGATGTGCCTGATTTGGCGACGACCAATGATGACATCGTTAACGGTCTTGGGTTCACATTTGAGGACGGCTCGCACCCATTGGCGCCGTTCACCGCGCAGCGTGTAGATTATTCGTTGGCACGACTGTCGCATTACACCGCGACATCACCCGAGCATTTTCAGAACCATGTGTTGTTTACCAATTACCAGTTCTACGTCGAAGAGTTCGAGGCCTACGCACGCCAGATGTTGGCCGACAAAGATAGCGGCTATACGTCATTTGTCGCGACCGGAAATGTCGAAATCACAGATGCAATCAGCCCGCTTGACGTGCCTTCCAAGATGCCACAGATGCCCACCTATCACCTGAAACGCGACGGAGGGGCTGGAATTACGCTGGTGAACATCGGGGTCGGGCCGTCGAATGCGAAAACAGCGACTGACCATATTGCGGTGCTGCGCCCACATGCGTGGCTGATGGTTGGCCACTGTGCGGGTCTGCGAAACTCGCAGCAGTTGGGCGATTTTGTTCTGGCCCACGCCTATCTGCGTGAAGACAAAGTGCTGGATGATGATTTGCCGTTGTGGGTGCCAGTACCGGCCCTGGCGGAGATTCAGATTGCGCTTGAAACCGCTGTCGCCAAGGTGACGGAACTTGAGGGTTACGACCTCAAGCGGATCATGCGCACAGGCACTGTTGCAAGCCTCGACAACCGCAATTGGGAGTTACGTGACCAGCGTGGCCCTGTGCAGCGGCTAAGCCAAAGTCGGGCGGTGGCCCTTGATATGGAGAGCGCGACGATCGCCGCAAACGGCTTTCGATTCCGCGTACCTTATGGGACGTTGTTGTGCGTGAGCGATAAGCCTTTGCACGGCGAATTGAAGCTACCGGGTATGGCGTCGGACTTTTATAAAACGCAGGTGGCACGACATCTAATGATCGGAATTCGGGCGATGGAGCATTTGCGTGAAATGCCACTAGAACGCATCCACAGCCGAAAGTTGCGCAGTTTTGAAGAGACAGCATTCCTTTAGACCCGACAAAACGCATCTAAATGCGGTTTTTTAGATGTAAACACGACACTATTTGTTGTGGTCCTATACCAGATGGCGTTAAATGACGGCACATGAGGCCCCACAAATTGGGCAGTAGATGGAGAGAATAAAATGGCAAAACCAATGACCAAGACGCAGCTTGTTGCTGCATTGTCCGAAGATATGGGCACAGACAAGAAATCAGCCGCTGCTGCTCTGGACGCATTTTGCGGCCTGATCACACGCGAAGTTTCCGGCGGCGGTGCTGTCACCCTGCCAGGCGTTGGCAAAATCTATTGCCGCGAACGCCCCGAGCGGATGGTCCGCAATCCTGCCACGGGTGAGCAGATCAAGAAAGACGCTGACAAGGTCGTCAAAATGACGATCGCCAAAGCGCTAAAAGACAGTGTAAACGGCTAAGGTCTAAATGTCGGGGCTTGCACCCGAAACAAGATTTCGAAAGGGTCGCCCATGTGGCGGCCCTTTTTCTTTTGGCGGCATAAAATATCGGAATGAACACCCATGGACATTCGCGCAATCCTGCTCGGTTTGACCTTTGTACTAATGTGGTCGTCGGCCTTTACGTCGGCGCGGGTGATCGTGGAATATGCTCCCCCGCTCACGGCGTTGGCCCTGCGGTTCCTGATTTCCGGGGTCTTGGGTGTTGTGATTGCGTTGCTACTGGGACAGTCAGCGCGACTGACGCGCCGTCAGTGGATCGGCGTGCTGACCTTTGGTATCGCTCAAAACGCTTTGTATCTGGGTCTGAATTTCGTCGCGATGCAGACAGTCGAGGCATCATTTGCCGTGATCATCGCATCGACGATGCCGTTGCTGGTTGCGTTGGTTGGCTGGTTCGGTTTGGGCGACCGTGTTCGCCCGCTTGGCATCGCAGGACTGTTGGCTGGTGCCGCTGGCGTGGCCTTGATCATGGGTGCGCGGCTCCAAGGCGGAGTGGATCTATTTGGCGCAATACTATGTGTGATAGGGGTGGGTTCGCTGACCGTTGCGACCCTGGCCGTGCGGGGCGCGTCATCGGGCGGCAATCTGCTAATGATCGTTGGATTGCAAATGCTGGTTGGCAGCACGCTGTTGTGGGTGCCTGCCCTCGCGTTCGAAACCTTTGCGTTTGATTGGAACTGGAAACTGGCCGTGGCGTTTGCCTACACGATTCTCATTCCGGGCCTTGCTGCAACATACATTTGGTTCCTGCTGGTGGACAAAATCGGCGCGGTCAAAGCAGCAACCTTCCACTTTCTCAACCCGTTCTTGGGGGTTGTTACAGCGGCACTCTTGCTTGGTGAAAAGCTTGGCCCGTGGGATGTCGTCGGCGTGCTGATTATCGCCGCCGGAATCTTGGCCGTGCAACTGTCTAAACAGGGCGTGCGGGTCGTCTAGCCGATCTTGCCGCGCTTGCCGCCGGTTTGCCCACGATCCAGCAAGATGTGATCAAGGATCACTGCGGCCATCATTGCCTCGCCTACGGGCACAGCGCGAATTCCAACGCAGGGATCATGGCGGCCTTTGGTGATAACTTCGTATGGCGAGCCATCCATGCGGATCGACTGGCGAGGGGACAGAATGCTGCTGGTCGGTTTGACCGCAAAGCGCACGACGACGTCCTGCCCCGTGCTGATCCCACCAAGAATGCCGCCTGCGTGGTTGCTGGAATAGACGGGCTGTCCATCATTCCCCATGAAAATCTCGTCGGCATTGGCGCGACCAGTTAGCGCGGCTGCGGCCATGCCCTCACCAATTTCGACGCCCTTTACAGCGTTGATCGACATCATAGCAGCGGCTAGATCAGTGTCTAACTTGGCATAAACCGGCGCGCCGATACCTGCGGGGACATGACGCGCAACAACTTCTATTACGGCGCCGACGCTGTTGTGATCATCCTTGCGCAGCCATTGCAGGTAGTCATCCCATTCAGATGCGGCCTGCGCATCGGGGCACCAGAAATCGTTCTGTTCGATGGTGGCCCAATCGAACCGATCGCGGTCGATCTTCTTTTCGCCCATCTGGACCATATAGCCCTTTATCTCGACCTTCGGTGCAAGCGCAGTTATCGCCTCACGCGCGACCCCGCCCGCAGCAACACGCGACGCGGTTTCGCGCGCACTTGATCGCCCACCGCCACGATAGTCCCGAATACCGTATTTTTGGTGATAGGTGATATCTGCGTGGCCGGGGCGGAAGGTGTCGGCAATATCGCCGTAATCCTTGGAGCGCTGATCGGTGTTGCGGATCATCAACTGTATCGGCGTACCGGTGGTTTTGCCGTCAAACACCCCTGATAGAATCTCGACCGCGTCGGCCTCTTGCCGCTGAGTTGTGTTTTTGTTCAGGCCGGGGCGGCGCTTGTCGAGCCATTGCTGGATCATCGGCGCGGTCAGGGGCACGTTTGGAGGGCAGCCATCGACCGTCGCCCCAAGGGCAGGTCCGTGGCTTTCGCCCCACGTGGTGACGCGGAATAGGTGTCCGTAGCTGTTCATCGACATGGGGTGCTCCTCTTGCCAGACGGGTCTAGCGGGGCAAGGCATATGCCTCAAGACCTTTCCCTTGTCTTCCATATAGTTCAGCCCTAGGTTCTGCGATACCTCGGGGGGCCAATCACATGGCTGAGATGCGCAAGCGGACCCGTTGAACCTGAACCGGTTAAGACCGGCGGAGGGAAGGTATCGCATCCAAAGATGCTGCCCCCATCCGTCCGGCACATTTGGAGGATGACCATGTTTAAGACCCATCTGATGAGTGCTGCAGGACTATGCTTGTGTGCCACTGGCGCGCTGGCCCAAGTTCCTGTTCTCACCATCTATACCTACGACAGTTTTGCAAGCGAGTGGGGCCCGGGCCCAGCAATTGAAGCGGCGTTCGAGGCTGAATGCGGCTGTGATTTGCAGTTTATCGGCAACGGTGACGGGGCCGCTCTTTTGGCGCGGGTGATGCTGGAAGGGCCGCGCACGGATGCGGATATCGTGCTTGGACTTGATACGTCGCTGATCGCGCGCGCGCGCCAGTTGGACATATTCGCAGACCATGGCGTGTCGGCCGCGTTTGATTTGCCTGTTGCGTGGGATGACCCGCAGTTCCTTCCATATGACTGGGGCTATTTCGCGTTTGTCAGCACCGCTGACGTTGAAGCCCCGACGAGCATCGCCCAGCTGGCGGACAGTGACCTCAAGATCGTGATCCAAGATCCACGGTCATCCACACCCGGCCTTGGACTCTTGATGTGGGTGCAGGCCGCCTATCCCGACGATTCGGCGGCGATTTGGGAGGCTTTGGCCGACAATATTGTCACCGTCACCCCCGGCTGGTCCGAGGCATATGGTATGTTCCTCGAAGGAGAAGCGGACGCGGTTCTGTCGTATACGACGTCGCCTGCTTATCACATCTTTGCCGAAGACGATCAGAGCAAAGTCGCGTGGGCATTTGAGGAAGGCCACTACACGCAGATCGAGGTTGCTGCGAAATTGGCAGACACGGATCAGCCCGAACTCGCCGATCAATTCATGCAATTCATAACGTCTGATGCATTCCAAAGCGCGATCCCGCGCACGAATTGGATGTATCCGGCAATCACACCACAAGGCGGGCTACCTGCCGAATTTCAGGGTCTCGCAAGGCCTCAAACAGCCCTCCTGTTCCCACCAGACGAGGCTGCCGCGGTTCTTGATGGTGCCTTGGAAGAATGGCGCGCAGCGTTGTCCCAGTAAACGGAACACTCCGCTGGCCCGGCACAATCGCTGTCGGGCTGGCGTTGGTGTTTCTGTTCGGGCCGCTTATTGCGGTGCTTTGGCGTGCCGAGGGGCTGGCCTCGCTTTCTCGTGCAGATCTGTCAGCCGTTTGGTTCACGATTTGGCAGGCGGCTGTCTCGGCAGTGGTCAGCATCGGTCTCGCTATCCCAGTCGCGCGTGCGCTGGCGCGGCGGCAGTTTCGTGGCCGGCAGGTTCTTGTAACGCTGCTTGGCGCGCCCTTTTTGTTGCCAGTGATCGTGGCGATCCTTGGGCTGCTGGCGGTCTTCGGGCGTGCGGGAATCGTGAATTCTTTCCTAGGTGCGCTGGGCCTGCCCGATGTGTCGATCTACGGCGCGCATGGGGTCATCATCGCGCACGTGTTCTTTAATCTGCCCTTGGCAGTGCGCCTGATCTTGCAGGGTTGGGTCGCTATTCCATCAGAACGGTTTCGTTTGGCGGCAGGCCTTAACGCGCCGATTTGGCGGGTGCTTGAGCGCCCGATGCTGGCCTCGGTTGTGCCGGGTACATTCGTTGTGATTTTTCTGATCTGCCTGACCAGTTTTGCAGTCGCGTTGACACTTGGCGGGGGGCCGCGCGCGACCACGATTGAATTGGCGATCTATCAAGCCTTCCGGTTGAGCTTTGATCTTGCGGGTGCCGCGACCTTAACGCTGGTGCAAATTGCGATTTGTGCCGTGGTGGCGCTGCTGGCGTTCGCAATCACTGCGCTGGATGCAATGGGGCGCGGGTTGGATCGCGTCGTCGCACGTTGGGACGGCTCGGTCTGGGGCGATTTCGCCTGGATCACTGCGGCTGCGCTGTTCCTGCTATTGCCGCTAGTCATGGTCATTTTGCGTGGCCTTCCGTCGATTTTGGAACTGCCGTCTTCGGTTTGGGTTGCGGCCCTCCGGTCAGTCATGATCGCTATGGTGTCGGCGGGCCTGACGGTCGCACTTGCACTTGCGCTGGCATTGCGGGGCGGTTGGCTGGTAGTGGTTGTCGGCACGCTGCCACTGGCGTTCTCGGGGCTGGTTTTGGGGGCGGGGCTGTTTCTGATCGTGTTTCCCTTCGTTAATCCGTCAAATGTAGCTTTGCCTGTGACAGCATTGGTGAACAGCCTGATGGCGCTACCTTTTGTGATGCGGGCGTTGGTCCCATCGGTGGCACAGGTCGAGGCGCAGTATGGCCAACTTGCCGATGGTCTTGGTCTGCGCGGCTGGGCACGGTTGCGGATCGTCCTGTTGCCGCGCTTACGGCGGCCATTGGGGTTCAGTGCAGGTGTTGCTGCTGCTCTGTCGATGGGTGATCTGGGCGTTATTACTTTGTTTGCAACGGGTGATCGGGCGACGCTTCCGCTTGAGATGTATCGCCTGATGGGTGCCTATCAAATGCAAGCAGCGGCGAGTTCCGCGCTTGTTTTGCTCGGGCTCAGTCTGGGTCTGTTTTGGATCTGCGACAGAGGATGGCGAATTGATGCTGACGCTTGATCATCTGAAACTAACGTTTGCGAATTTTTCGCTCAGCGCTGATCTTGTCGTGCCCATCGGTGGCATCACTGCGATCGTCGGGCCATCAGGCGGGGGGAAGTCAACGCTTCTGTCTGCGATTGCAGGCTTTGTGCAGCCTTCAGCCGGACGGGTTTTCTGGGATGGGGCGGACATCACGCAGCGTCCGCCGGGTGACCGCTGCGTTAGCATACTGTTTCAGGATAATAACCTGTTTCCGCACTTATCGGTTTCGCAAAACCTGTTGCTTGGCTTGCGCCGGTCCTTGCGCTTTGAATCGGGCGATGAAGATAAGATTGCTCAAATTCTCGATAAAGTTGGTCTATCTGGATTTCAGTCTCGCAAGCCCGCTGCCTTGTCAGGTGGCCAGCAAAGTCGCGCGGCATTGGCGCGGGTGTTGTTGGGCGGGCGGCCGTTGGTGTTGCTTGACGAACCGTTTGCCGCGCTTGGCCCTGCGTTAAGGGATGAAATGCTCGACCTTTGCGCGGAAACCCTTGCAACCCAAGGGTGCACAATCCTGATGGTCACACATGATCCGCGTGATGCGGCCCGTGTGGCGGGACAAACGATTGTGGTGCTGGACGGGGTGGCGCATGCGCCGGCTGAAACAGGACCGCTGTTGGCCGATCCGCCGGATGCCTTGCGCACCTATCTTGGGGGCTGACAAACGAAAAAGGCGCACCCCGATGGACGCGCCTTTGTTCTATTAAACCAAGTCAGCTTAGTCGTCTTTGCGCTTGGCATTCTTTTTGTGTGGCGCCCAGAGACGCTTGTTGGTCACATAGAGCAGGACCGACAGGATTGTGAGAAAGATCACGCCCGTCAGACCAGCCTGCTTGCGTGCCATCATCTTGGGTTCAGCGGCCCACATCAGGAATGCAGCAACGTCCTGCGCTTCGTGGTGCAGATCGTTGGAATGACCATCGGCAAAGTCCAGGTCTTCGCCCCAAAGTGGCTGGCCCATTGCGATCCAGCTGCCTGGAACGGTGTGGTGACCGTGTTCGTCCTTACATTCGTCAGGAAAACCACCAGCGGCAAATGCCGTGTTGTAGCTACCTTCCATGTCTTCAGGCGCACATGCGGGCGGGTCTTCGTAGCTAGTCAGCAAGGAGGCGATGTATTCGGGACCACCAATACCGTTGAACAGCTGCGACATGCCCGTGCCGTAAGGACCGTGGAAACCAGCGCGTGCTTTGGCCATCAGGGACAGATCTGGCGCGTTCGGGACATTCCCTACGGGGAAGTGATCCGCCGGCGTTGCGGGCCGGAAGTCCTCGAGGTCTTCATCATAGACTTCGACGAACTGCTCGGCATAGGCGCGAACCTGATCTTCGGGCAGCGCGGGGCCACCTTCGTCGTGCAGAGTGCGGATTGCGACATAGCGCATGCCGTGACAGGCGGAACAAACCTCGGTGTAGATTTGCAAGCCGCGCTGCAATTGCATCTGATCAAAGGCACCGAACGGGCCTTCGAACGAAAAGTCGAAGTCTTCGATATGCGCTTCGCCTGCGGCCTGCACTGCGCCAGCGCTTAGGCCAAAGGCAACTGCGGCGGAGAGGGTGAGTTTGCGGAACATCTGTTTCTCTTCCTTTCTCACTCGGCCGGAGTATCGGCTGAGGCGCCGTAGTGCGCGTTGAAGTCGTCTTCGATGGTTGCAGGTGGTGTATCGGGTTTTTCGATCACACCCAGCAGTGGCAAGATCACCAAGAAGTAGGCGAACCAATACGTCGCGCCGATCAATGCGATCGTTGCATAAGGTTCTTCGGCTGGCATCGCGCCGCACCACATCAGAACGATAAAGTCGATCACCAGCAGGGCGAACCACCACTTGAACATAGGACGGTAGCGGCCCGAGCGCACCGAGGAGGTGTCCAGCCATGGCGCAAGCGCCATAACTGCAATGGCCCCGAACATCGCCATGACGCCAAAGAACTTTGCGTCGATGATGCCAAAGCTGATCCACTCCGCGAACATTACGACCCAGACTTCAGAAGTGAAGGCGCGCAGGATCGCGTAGAATGGCAAGTAATACCATTCAGGAACGATGTGGGACGGAGTCACCAACGCGTTTGCTTCAATGTAATTGTCGGGGTGGCCAAGGTAGTTTGGCATGAAGCCAACGACCGCAACAAAGATAGTCAGGATGACAGACAGCGCGAACAAATCCTTGATCACGAAGTATGGCCAGAACGGCAGCGTGTCTTTTTCGACTTCAGCCTTGGAGCCGCGACGCACTTCAACACCTGTCGGGTTGTTGTTGCCCGTACTGTGGAAGGCCCAGATGTGAACGATGACAAGACCGGCAATCACGAATGGCAGCAAATAGTGCAGCGAGAAGAAGCGGTTCAGTGCAGGTTGACCAACAGCCGATGCGCCCAGCAGCCACGTCTGAAGCGATTCACCCACGAACGGGATCGCGCCGAACAGGCCGGTGATCACTGCGGTGCCGTGGAACGACATCTGGCCCCAAGGCAAAACGTAACCCATAAAGCCGGCGCCCATCATCATCAGATAGATAAGCATGCCGATGATCCATGTGACTTCACGTGGTGCTTTGTAAGACCCGTAGTAAAGACCGCGGAAGATGTGTGCATAGACCGCCACAAAGAACAGCGAAGCGCCGTTCATGTGGAAATAACGGATCATATGGCCGCCATTTACGTCACGCATAATGTGTTCGACGCTGGCAAAGGCCATATCGACATGCGGCGTGTAGTGCATAACAAGCACGATGCCGGTGGCAATTTGCAGCGCCAGACAGAAGGCCAGCACGATGCCCCAAATCCACATCCAATTCAGGTTCTTGGGTGTGGGGATCATCAGGGTGCCGTGGATCAGGCCAATAACTGGCAAGCGGCTTTCAAGCCACTTTGCGAGGCGCGATTGCGGTTCGTAGTGGTCGTGGGGAATACCGGACATGGGTCTGTCTCTCCTTAACCGAGCTGAATTGTGGTGGCGTCGACGAATTCGGCGACAGGAATCGGAAGGTTTTCCGGCGCGGGGCCTTTGCGAATGCGGCCTGACACGTCGTAGTGCGAACCGTGACAGGGGCAGAACCAACCGTGATAATCGCCAGCACCGTCACCCAGTGGCACACAACCAAGGTGGGTGCAGACACCCATCTGAACGAGCCATGCACCGGCGGGATAGTCGGATCCCTCGGGTGTTGGCAGCGTGCGGTTTGCATCCGTGCCCGGTGCGGCTTCGTTGTCGATATTGCTATTGCGCGCGACCTGATCGGGCATAGTCGCAAGATCGGCGTCCTGCTCGGAGGCAAGGGCGATCTCGGCTTCGGTGCGGTAGCGGACAAAGACAGGCTTGCCTTGCCACAAAACGGTCAGCTGGGCGCCGGGGGCGACTGCGCTAACGTCTACGCGGATCGAGGCAAGAGCCTGCACATCAGCGGAGGGGTTCATTTGATTGACCAATGGCCAAACGGCGGCGCCTGTAACAACAGCACCTGCGCCAGCCGTGGCGTAGTAGATGAAGTCGCGGCGCGAGCCTTCGTGTTCGTCTGCGTGTGACACGGGATGCATCTCCGAATTATTTAAGGGCCATGGCCCCCACGAAAAGAGGGATGGGGCATACCCCATCCATTCCGCCGTTTCTTAGCCCGTGAAACCCTGCCCGTCCAGCAGGCATTCGCCCCAAGAACGCTCCTGCGGCGAATAGACCGGCCAAACGCGTCATTCAGGCCCAGATGTTTGTGATCGTTGTGACGTTAGGCTACGTTGGTACGAGAGTGCACCTGCTTGGCCCATGGGGCAAGTGCTGCGCTATTCCGGCGCGGTCGCCTTCATTGAATCCCGTTCGCTGAATGTCGCAAACCATGTGGCGAGGGCATCATTCGTGCTGCGCCAGTCGCGCCCGGGGTGGCGAAAATCGAGGTAGCCCAATGCGCAGCCGACACCGATATGCGATATATCAAGCGGGCCGTTCAGATGGCTCGTCCAGCGGGTATTGATGGCTTCTACGGCACGCACGACTTTTGCCCACTGGCCTTCGATCCAATCGCCACTTGCACCGCTTGTGCCCTTAAAGCGCGCCTCGTAGATCATCCCGACGGCGGCATCCATGATCGCATCGCCGGTGGCTTCAAGCGTCAGAACCTCCCAAATGCAGGCATGCGGGTAAAGGCTGCCGTTCACGCGTTCGTTCAGGAAACGGGTAATTACGCGGCTGTCGTAAATCGCAGGGCCGTCGTCGCGGATCAACGCGGGGATTTTGCCCAGCGGATTTGCAGCAACAGCAACAGGATCGGACGCAAGCGGGGTCGTGGTGACGTTCACTTCTTCGATCGCGTCCTGCTGGCCCGTCTCAAGGATCATCACGCGCACTTTTCGCACAAACGGGGAGGCGGGAGACATAATAAGTTGCATATCGGGGCCTTTCGGATTGATGCGCTATTTGCGCGGCGGGGCAAGCATAAGGCCGGCAAGGATAGCAGGATCGCACCCCATGCCAAAGCCGTTTACATATCCGGCGGCGCGCTCACGCACGGCGTCGGGTTTATTCTGACTTAGTTTCCAAGTGCCCTCGACAGTTTGGATGGTCAATCGGAAAGGCACGATTTGCCGCATCATCGTGGTCAGGGCATCGGGCGTCATTTTATCGGTCGTCCAAGGTGACTTTGGCGAGAGCTGATCTTCGAAATGCGCGGATTGGCGGTCAAGCATGTTACGCAACGCATCATCAGGCAGGCGTTCAAGCTGACCGCGCAGATGGACGGCGATGTAATTCCACGTTGGAACCTGATCATCGACACCATACCAATCGGGCGAGATATAGCTGTCTGGCCCCGTCACGGCAATCACGGCAGTCGCAGGCTTGTCAAGCGCGCGCGCAATCGGGTTTGATCGCACCAGATGCAGATCAAGCGATTGCCCATCGTCAGTCAAAAGAAATGGCACATGGGCAAGGAGCGGGCCGTCAGAACCATTGATGCTAAGAACACCGAAACCGCGCTCGCGGGCATAGTCGAGATTGCGGCTAATATCCGCATTTCGAAATATTGGGTTGGGATGCACCAGTCTCTCCGTGGGTTATGGTAAGAAGAGGGTATCATGACCCTCTTGCCAAGTGGGGTATTTGGTCATGATGCCCGTGAAGGCAGCAGAGGCAAGGAACTGGTCAAGCCAGCGGATAAGATGCGGCCAAGGCTGCGTATCAAACCAGACACGATCAATATTGGCGAACTGGCGCACGAACGTCACGATTGCGATATCGGCAAGCTTTAGCGTGGCATCCATAAGGTAGGTGGATTTGGAAAGCCGGTCATTCAGGCCATGCAAGTACATAGCAGCTTTGGTTCGCTCGGCTGTTGCGTCCAGATTGGGATAGCGCACCGCGTACTTTGTGTGATCCAGCGCGGTCTTGAACGGGCCATCACAGGCATCAATCAGAGCAAGCCCGTCGAGCGGCATATCAAGCCAGCCGTCAGGATCGTTCTGGCCCAGCGCCCAAAGCATGATATCGCGGCTTTCCTCGATCACAGTTGTGCCTGTGTTAACGACTGGCACCGAGCCCTTTGGTGACGTTTCAAGGAATAGCGCCGGTTTATCCCGCAACAGGATTTCACGCAGATCCACCTTTAGCCTCGCGCTTTGGATCGCAAGACGGGCGCGCATAGCGTAGGGGCAACGCCTGAACGTCCAAAGGATGGGAAGCGCTGACATGTTGGATGCCTCCGGCGGGGATATTTTTAGCAAGATGAGGCAATGAGCTGGGTCTTGGCGTGACCGGTGATTCTTGCAGTGATGATCTGGGATTCGGGCTGGTCCGCATCGAATATGACTTCGGTAAATTGCGTGGTGCGCCCCATGGTTGGGTTTTCCATCAAGACATGATGGGTTTTGCCCAGTTGCGCGGCAAGGTGGCGCTGCACTTGGGCGTCACCAGCAGCCCGCAGGCGGGCGGCGCGGGATTTGATGTCCTTGCCATTAACGGCGGGCATGCGGGCAGCTGGCGTGCCAATCCGCGCGGAATACGGAAAGACGTGCAGCCATGTGAGCGCGCATTCGTCCACCAGCCTAAGCGAGTTTTCGAAATGTACTTCGGTTTCTGTCGGAAAGCCTGCGATGATGTCTGCGCCGAATGTCATGTCAGGGCGAAGTTTGCGCGCGTCTTCTGAAAATTTTATCGCGTCATCGCGTAGGTGGCGGCGTTTCATCCGCTTCAGAATCAGGTCGTCGCCATGTTGCAGCGACAGGTGGAGATGCGGCATTAGGCGCGGTTCGGTGGCGATTGCCTGCATTAGGTTATCGTCCACTTCGATACTATCGATACTGCTGATCCGCAGGCGGGGCAGGTCGGGCGCAAGTTTCAGAATACGCATGACGAGATCGCCGAGTTTGGGTTCAGACGGCAAATCGGCACCCCAACTGGTAAGATCAACGCCCGTCAGGACAACTTCGTTATAACCGCGATCGACCAGCCGTTTGATTTGATCAACGACAACGCCAGCGGGGACTGATCGCGAGTTGCCACGCCCGAAGGGTATGATGCAGAACGTGCAGCGGTGATCGCAGCCGTTTTGTACTTGGACATAGGCGCGGGACCGCGTGCCGAAACCGTCGATCAGATGGCCAGCCGTTTCAGTGACCGACATGATGTCATCTACTTGCACGGGTTCGGTCTTGCCGATCAGGTCGGGGGCCATGCTGGCCCATGTCGTTGCCTGCATCTTTTCGGTGTTACCGATGACCTTGCTGACTTCGGGCATAGCCGCAAAGGTTTGTGGTTCTGTCTGGGCGGCGCAGCCAGTGACGATCAGGGTCGCATCAGGGTTTTCGCGCCGCAACCTGCGGATTTCCTGCTTGGCCTTGCGCACGGCCTCGGCGGTCACGGCGCAGGTGTTCACCACCACGGCGTTTTTCACGCCAGCGGTTTGCGCCAATTCCCTCATCGCTTCGGTTTCATAGGCGTTCAGGCGACAACCAAGAGTCGAGAATACGGGCGCACTCATGGAAGCCAAACCCCATCAAAGACGTGCGCGGTAGGGCCGCTCATCCAGACACCGTCGTCGCGCCACGCGATCATGAGGGTGCCGCCGTCCAGATCAATACGCACGTCACGTCCCGTTAGCCCGCGCCGCACGGCAGCGACTGTGGTTGCGCATGACGATGAACCGGAAGCGAGCGTGATGCCAACACCGCGCTCCCAGACGCGCATACGGATGTGATTGGGGTTCATGATTTGGGCAAACTGCACATTCGCGCGCTCTGGAAACAGCGCATCGTTTTCGTAACGCGCACCAAGTGTCGCGAGGTCGACTGCAGCAATATCGTCCACAAAGAACGTGCAGTGAGGATTGCCCATTCCGGTGGCCGTTGGCGCGCCATCAAGCGGCAATTCCAGTGTGTCCATTTCTAATGCGAGCGGGACGTCGCGCCAATCGGTTTGGGGATGCCCCATGTTCAAGCTGGTCACCCCATCCCCAAGATCAACGGCGTGCAGAGTGCCGCGCGCTGTGGTGATGCGTAGCGTGTCTTTGCCGGTGCGATCCATTTCGTAGCGGGCAATACAGCGGGTGGCGTTACCGCAGGCACCCGAAAGCGAGCCGTCCGCGTTGTAAAACGTCAGGCGCAGGTCAGATTCGTCAGCGCCCGCGATCACAGCCAATTGGTCAAAACCAACCCCGCGATGCCGATCTCCCATCGCCACCGCCAAAGCAGAATCGACGCGCGGGGCCTTGCCCCGTTCATCAATCACGACAAAGTCGTTGCCCAATCCATGCATCTTCATGAACGGTAATTTGGTAGTATGATCGCTGTACATTGGGCGCATATAGACTTCGTTCGAAAATGAATCCAGCCTTAGACGCATTTGTGGGGTTGACCCTTAGCGCTAGCCTTCCTAATTAGCGCGCCAGTGGGCCTGTAGCTCAGTTGGTAGAGCAACTGACTTTTAATCAGTAGGTCTCCGGTTCGAACCCGGACGGGCTCACCATTTTTATCAACGGCTTAGATGATTTGAGGCAGTTGCCCTCAATGGCGTCAGTAGACGTATAGTAGACAAACAGCATGATCCCGCTGGATGCTGATTTGAAGTGAGCGGCTGCTTGATTCTCCTGGCATCTCCCTGGGAAAACCCCAATGCAGGGGCGCCCTGGCTATAAACACAGGTGATCGCGCCACAGTATTTGGACATTTCGTAATGTTTCGAGCAGCGCTGTGCGGATTACAACCTATGATTGTGTGCGAATCTGAGACAGAACAATGTGTTAGTTGACATAAACGCTTTGTCTGATCGAAACTCTTATAGTGAGCAGCTACCCCCCGCGTGGGCCACTGGGGGGCCATACGTTATTTGTATTCAGGGTCTGCCAGATTTATACTCGTGGGGGACTGTTAACTACTTTCAGGGTGCTAGATACGATGAACCCTATGGTTCAGTCTGTCCTTGCAAGTGAGGGTCCGCCAACACCGAAGCACTCAAAACCTGAGTAGGGCGTGGTGTGTGTTTAGTTCTCAGTTGAAACAAACCTATCTGCTGATACGCTGTCCCATGTTAAGTTTGTTGTTGGGGGTTTAGTGACCATCCTCCCGAATAAAAAGAAGTTATCACCATGATTAACAACGCATTTTACTCAAGCCTGATGATACTGGTTCTGACTGTAAGCACCTTTTTACCATCAAATTTGAGTGCACTTGATTTTTCAGAGCATTTCAACGGTGCCATGCGGATTGATGGTGAAAGTACCTGGATCTACGCAGAGGGGAATTTCGAAGCTGGAGATGCAAAGAAATTTGAGCGGTTTCTTGATGGGCGCGGCCTATGGCGCAATCAACGTGTTGTACTAAACTCTGGAGGAGGAAGTGTACTCGAAGGGATCATGATTGGTCAAATTATCCGCAAGCACGAATTTAGAACTGCTGTAGCAGCTAGCAGGCCTCTGCAATTGCCGTTCAGTATGTGTCGTTCGACTTGGCGAGAAACCT
>CALAGN010000036.1 GCA_937891785.1 uncultured Octadecabacter sp. | reverse complement strand
CCTACCCCAACGCCTTTGCCTCGGCCTTGAGGAACGTCAAGAACGCCTGAACCTTGGTCGAGCGGTGCAAATCCACATGGGTCACCAGCCACAATGGCGCTGCCCATTCCTCGTGCATGGGAACGACCTCGACCAGTTCGGGATTGCGTTTAAAGCTCCAGTCCATCACGAACCCGATCCCCGCGCCTGCGACGATTGCATCCAGCATGGCGCGATTGTCTGACGTGCGAAACACGATCTGCACATCGCGCACCGTGGCACGCAGCCATTTGTTGAACGGTGCACGGGAGTGATCATCGTCATGACCGACGAATTCATGCTGCGCCAACTCCGCTTCATCTGCAGGCATTCCCTTGCGCGCAATATAGTCCGGTGACGCCACGAGCCGCACAGGCTGGCGCAAGAACGGCTGCACTACATTGTCAGGCTGATCAGGCGCTTCGCCTGCACGGATCGCCACATGGGCCTCGCCGTATTCAAGGCGGAACAAACGGTCGCCGGTCAGATAACGCACCCGCAGCCCCGGATTGGCAATCTGAAATCGCGTCAGGATCGGCGCAAGGACGGGGGCGGCCGACACCACTGACGTCACGACCAAATCCCCGTTCACGCCCTGCCCGCGCCCTTTGATGCGCCCCGCCAATTGCGTCAATTGATCATCGGTAATCTTGGCGACCTGCAAAAGATCCTCGCCCGCTTCGGTCGCCGTATAACCGCGTGCATGACGCTGGAACAATTTCGCCCCCAGCCGCCCTTCAAGCGCGTCGATATGGCGAATGACGGTGGCATGATGCACGCCCAGCGCTTCGGCAGCGCCACTGACAGTGCCCATACGCGCCACCTGATAAGCCGTGCGAACTTCGTCCCAGTTGTCCATGATCCCTCACATACTGTTATGTGCGCTGAAAAACATGAAACGCGCCAAAAGAAAACTCACGTTCGCTTGCGCAGATGCAAATGCAAATGCAAATGCCCGGTTGACGTGGCCCAGTCCGCAACGCCTAATACCCCCATGAAGATCAAAAACAACACGCCAGACCTTTTGATCATCGACAACGCGCCTTGGCTGTTGAGCTTCCTGCTGGCGGGATCGATCCTTATGCCAGTCGGGTTCGCGATCAATGCGTTGTTCAGTGGCGATATCCAAACCGGCCTTCGTGTCCTCGTCATTGGCGGCGGGTTCGGCGCGCTGTTCTTTGCAGCCTTCGTAAGCCGCGATCAACTGGTGCTGGATCGTCGTGATAACCGCGTGGAAATGCGCCGTCGCACCCTGTTTCGCCAAACCAGCATCCGCCACGACTTGCGCTACCTGCGCCGCGCAATCGTGCAAACCAGCCGCAGCGACAATTCTGATACCCACCGCATGACGCTGGAACTAGATGGCGGCATGGACCCGGGCCTGCACCCGTTCACAACCGCCTACACCAGTGGCAAAGGTGCAAGGCGCGGGGCCGATGCCGTCAACGCTTGGCTGGCCGCCCAACCTGTTGACTCCGAGCCGCAACAGCCCTAAACGCCACCTTATATCCGGGAGTCTCAAACTTCCGGTCCCTTATTCATAAGGGATCGCCACCAGTCAGCGCGTTGCGCCCACTGGTGCATTTGTGCTTTTCGCCGTCACTTCCTATCTAGGAGTGATCATATCCTAATCGGCCAAGGAGGCCTGCGGCATGTTTGAAAATCTATCCGAACGCCTGTCAGGTGTCTTTGATAAGCTTACCAAACAGGGTGCGCTCTCCGAGGATGATGTCAAAGTAGCCCTGCGCGAAGTGCGCGTTGCCCTTCTGGAAGCCGACGTATCACTGGAAGTCGCGCGCGATTTCGTCAAGGCCGTGGCCGAAAAGGCAACCGGGCAGTCCGTCACCAAATCCGTCACCCCCGGTCAGCAGGTCGTCAAGATCGTGCACGACGAATTGGTGCATGTGCTGACAGGGTCGCAAGAACCCGGCACCCTGAAAATCGACAACCCGCCCGCGCCGATCCTGATGGTCGGCCTGCAGGGCTCGGGTAAAACGACGACGACGGCCAAGCTGGCAAAACGTCTGAAAGAAAAAGAGGGCAAGCGCGTCCTTATGGCGTCCCTCGACGTGAACCGCCCCGCCGCGATGGAACAGCTTGCCATCCTTGGCGTGCAGATCGGCGTCGACACACTTCCAATCGTCAAGGGCGAAGACCCCGTTGCGATCGCCAAGCGCGCGAAAACCCAAGCCAGCCTTGGCGGCTATGACGTCTATATACTCGACACCGCTGGCCGCCTTCATATCGACGCCGAATTGATCGCCCAAGCTGCAGCCGTGCGTGATGTGATCAACCCGCGCGAAACGCTGCTGGTGGTGGATGGTCTGACAGGCCAAGATGCGGTGAACGTCGCGACAGAATTTGACGATAAGATCGGCGTTACGGGCGTTGTCCTTACCCGTATGGACGGCGACGGGCGCGGCGGTGCGGCCCTGTCGATGCGCGCCGTAACAGGCAAACCGATCCGCTTTGTCGGCCTTGGCGAAAAGATGGACGCGATCGAGGAATTCCACGCCGAACGCGTCGCGGGTCGGATCCTTGGCATGGGCGATATCGTCAGTCTCGTCGAAAAGGCCCGAGACACAATCGAGGCCGAACAGGCCGAACGCATGATGAGGCGGTTCCAAAAGGGTCAGTTCAATATGAACGACATGCGGATGCAACTGGAACAGATGCTGAAAATGGGCGGCATGGAATCGATGATGGGCATGATGCCCGGCATGGGTAAAATGGCCAAACAGGTGTCTGATGCCGGATTTGACGACAGCATCCTGAAACGTCAGGTCGCGCTAATCAGCTCGATGACTAAACGCGAACGTGCCAATCCGCAGTTGTTGCAAGCCAGCCGCAAGAAACGCATCGCCAAAGGTGCGGGCCTTGAAGTGAGCGAGCTGAACAAGCTGATCAAAATGCACCGTCAGATGTCCGACATGATGAAGAAGATGGGCAAGGGCGGCATGCTGAAACAGGCCATGAAAGGCCTCTTCGGCAAAGGCGGCCCGACCGAGGCCGAAATGCAAGCGGCACAACAACAAATGGGTGGCGGAATACCCGGCCAAAACCCGTTCGGTGGCGGCGGCAGCGCTTTGCCCCCCGGTCTCTCGGGGTTCGGCAAAAAGAAATGAACATGACCGTGACCGTCCCAACGCTTGAAACAAACCGCCTGACCTTGCGCGCGCCGCGCCTTGGCGCGACCTTCGATGCCCGCCAGACCGAAATCGCCAATGCGCCGGGCGGAGAGTTCTATTCAGCCGATCCCGCCGACCGCCACGACCCGATCGTAAACATCTGGCGTCACCACAAAGGGGCGCTGGTATGACATACGCAACCCATACGGTTTCCATACGCTTTCCATACGCTTTCCATATCGTCCTTCGGGGGGCAAAATGACCGATCACATCTCCCTTGCCGCCGACCTTCTTAAGGGGCACCGCGATAGCATTGACCGCCTTGACGCGATCCTTGTTTATACGCTGGGCGAGCGGTTCAAACACACGCAGGCTGTGGGGAAACTCAAAGCCGAACACGACCTTCCCCCGTCCGATCCCGCGCGCGAAGCCGCACAGATCGCACGGCTAGAAGATTTGGCAAGTCAGGCCGATCTGGACCCTGAATTTGCCAAGAAGTTTCTCAACTTCATCATCGCTGAAGTCATTCAGCATCACAAACAACACAAATCTTAATATACTGAAAATAAAGGACTATATATCATGGCTATGAAAATTCGTCTCGCTCGCGGTGGCTCCAAGAAACGCCCGTTCTATCGCATCGTTGCTGCCGACAGCCGTATGCCACGCGATGGCCGTTACATCGAAAAGCTGGGTACATATAACCCGTTGCTGCCAAAAGACAGCGAAGAGCGCGTGAACATGGACCTCGAGCGCATCCAGTATTGGATCGGCCAAGGCGCACAGCCAACCGACCGGGTATCGCGCATGCTGGAAGCTGCCGGCGCACTGCCCAAGAAGGACCGTAACAACCCCAAGAAGGGCACGCCTGGCAAAGCCGCAGTCGAACGCGCCGAAGAAAAAGTTGCCAAAGCAGCCGCAGCCGCAGAAGCCGCAGCCGCACCAGCGCAAGAAGCGCCTGTTGAAGATGTTGCAGCCGAAGAAGCAGCGGCTGAATAAGTCCAACATGGTGGGGCCGTTGCTTGGCGGCTCCACCATTTTTGATAGGGTTAAGCACATGCCTGAGGATCGTATCATTGTTGGCTCTATCGGCGGCGCGTTTGGCGTCGCGGGGGACGTGCGCCTGAAATCATTTTGCGCCGACCCGCAAGCAATTGCCAACTATACCCCGCTAACCACCGACAAGGGCCGGATTTTCGCGACCATTGTCGTGCTCAGTCAGACCAAGGGCAGCCTGATTGCCCGCCTTGACGGCATCACCACCAAAGAACAGGCCGACGCCCTGCGCGGTGTTGATCTTTTTGCAGATCGCGCGCAACTGCCGCATCTGCCGGACGACGAATTTTACCACAACGATCTGGTCGGCCTTGCGGTCTTTGACGCGGGCGGCGCCGAAATTGGCCGCGTAAAGGCCGTGATGAATAACGGCGCCGAAGACATGCTCGAGGTCACGGGCGCGGGCCTGCGCGACAGCGCCTTGATCCCGTTCACCCGCAAAATCGTGCCCACTGTCGATCTGGCAAGCGGCCGCGTGATCATTGACCCACCCGAGGGTTTGATGCCCGATAGCGTCGATCCCGCCGATGGCTAAGCGCATCTTGCTGCATCCCGGATTTCACAAGACGGGCACCAGCACCGCACAGCATCTGTTCTGGCACAATCGCGAGCGCCTTGCCCCATATGCCGCTATCTTTCAACTGCGCCACCTGCACGATGTTGCCAAACTGTGTATGGGGTTTTCCAAAACGCAAAACCCGCTACTCTTGCTGGATATGGCTGATGCATTGGACAGTGCCTTTGCCAACCTTGCCGCTGATGACCCACGCCACATTTTGCTAAGCTGTGAGGGCCTATCGGGCCATTTGCCCGGTTGGCCCAACGTCGAAACCTACGGTGCCGCGCCGGCCACGATCAGCTATCTTTGCGGCTATCTTGAGGATCGTTTTCCCAATCATGATCTATCGGTCACGCTGACCACGCGTACGTCGGATGATTGGCTATTTAGCACCTATCGTCATCACTTGCGTGGCTTCCGTTTGACCCTCACGTGGGACGAGTTTCGCAAGAAATATGCCCCTGCCGCTGATCTGGATGACATCGTCGACGATATCCGCAAGGGCGTTGCCCCGTACGCCGTCACCAGCATGCCGCTTGATCAAAGCCGCGACCACCCGCTTGGCCCGGGCGGTTCTATCCTTGAAATCTTGGGCCTTCCGAGCCGTATTTTGGACCAGCTCGATCCTGTCGCCGCAGGTAATCGCGGCCCCACATCAGAAGTGGCCGAACAGTTTCGTGTCTTGAATACCAGTACGCTTGACGACGCCGAAGTGCGCGACAAGAAGGAGGCACTCGCCAAAATGTTGGGCCTTGGCGGCTGGAACAAGGGACCGCGCGCATGATAGAAAAGCCAAGTAAATCTCACGGTCGCAAGTCTATCTCGGCGACCTTGAAACCCAGCGCCTTGATGGAGGATTCCCCCGATCTGGCAGGTGTCTGGCGCGCGCAGGTTATCACGCTTTTACCCGACGCTTTTCCAGGCATCTTGGGCGACAGTCTGACGGGCAAAGCGCTGAAAGACGGCATCTGGCAGCTGCAAACCATCGACCTGCGGCGCTTTGGGATCGGCAAACATCGTAACGTCGATGATACCCCTGCAGGTGGTGGCGCTGGCATGGTCCTGCGCGCCGATGTGGTCGCGCAGGCGATCGAGGACACGCGCCGCCGCGCCAAAGGGCGCACGCCGCTGATCTACCTGTCACCGCGCGGCGCGCCGTTCACACAAGCAATGGCGCAGGATTTGGCTGCGCGGGACGGTGTGACGCTGTTGTGTGGGCGGTTCGAGGGCGTGGATGAACGGGTACTGGAACACTACGAGATCATCGAAGTTTCGATGGGTGATTATGTACTGACCGGCGGCGAACTCCCTGCGATGGTGCTGATTGATGCCTGCGTCCGCCTGCTGCCCGGGGTACTGGGCAATGCGGAAAGCGCGGTAGAGGAAAGCCATTCAAACGGGATGCTGGAACACCCGCAATATACGCGGCCGGCTGAATGGGAAGGGCGGGAAATCCCGCCGGTTCTGACGTCAGGGGACCACGGCAAAGTGGCCAAGTGGCGGCGCGAGATGAGTGAAAAAATTACGCGCGAAAGGCGGCCCGATTTGTGGGCAAAGAAAGACTGGTAGTCGGCGGCCCGTGGGGTGGCGATACTGCATTCATGGGCTGGCACTTTATAGCCGCAAAGCACATCCAACCCAGCAACAGCGCGCGCGGCTCACCAAATTGCCAGCCCGTCGGGGCGGGCCGTCGATTGCCCGGCGCCTGCGGCTTGATTTCGGGCAGTTATGATCGCGCAAATCCCCTTGCCCCAAACACCCATCCCCTCTATATCACGCCTGTCCGCGACCCTTATCGAGTCGTTGGACCTGTTTGGTATGGCCGCGACGTCTTCACCGCGAACCCGCTGGATAGCAAAATCAAGGCCGTGAAACCTTTGGTGGGCGACAATCGACCCGCGAAGACCAAAGCTCTGGCAGCCCTCACATCCGCGGAAAAACCGCGTGTAAATAGGAGACGATCATATGAACCTGATCGCACAGCTAGAGGCGGAGCAAATTGCCGCCCTCGGGAAAGACCTTCCCGATTTCAAAGCGGGTGACACCATCCGCGTCGGTTACAAAGTGACCGAAGGCACGCGCTCGCGTGTTCAGAACTACGAAGGTGTGTGCATCGCGCGCAAGAACGGCAAAGGCATTGCCGGTTCGTTCACCGTTCGCAAGATTTCCTTTGGTGAAGGCGTGGAACGTGTGTTCCCACTGCATTCGACCAATATCGACAGCATCATCGTGGTGCGCCGTGGCCGCGTTCGTCGTGCCAAGCTTTACTACTTGCGTTCGCGCCGTGGTAAGTCTGCGCGTATTATAGAACAGACCAACTATCGCCCCGCCGGCCAAGAAAACGCATAAGGAGAGTCGAGATGAAAAAAGAGATCCACCCCGACTACCACTTGATCAACGTCAGAATGACGGATGGCACAATGTTGCAGATGCGCTCCACTTGGGGTGCTGAAGGCGACCAGATGACGCTTGATATTGACCCGACAGTTCACCCCGCGTGGACAGGCGGCAACAGCCGTCTGCTCGACACTGGTGGTCGCGTATCCAAGTTCAAGAAAAAGTACGAAGGTCTGGGCTTTTAGAAGCACCCACATTTTCAGAAAACGAAACGCCGCCCTGTCATGGGGCGGCGTTTTGCATTTGGGCCTGACAGATGACAGCGACATCGCTAGGCTTTGGCATTCCCCAATCAAAGGAAGCCGCCATGTCGTTCCCAGAATTCATCCAAGCCTTCCCCGCACTTGATGTGCCCATTCCGGAAAACACCGTTTCAACGCGCGCCATCGCGTCAGACGCGGGACTGGTAGTGTTCTTCACGTTTCACGAGGATTTCGAGATTCCGCCGCATTCACACAAGGGCCAATGGGGAACTCTGATCGCTGGCCGCCTTGAATTGACGCTTGATGGTGCCACAATGGTTTACGCACCGGGTGACACATACAATATCCCATCAGGAGCCGTGCATAGCGTCAAGGTTACTGCAGGAACCCGCGCCATTGATGTGTTCGAGGAAGGCGACCGTTACTTGCTTAAGAAATAGGTACCCACAAACGAAAAACGGGCAGCCGCAGCTACCCGTTTCAATATTAAGCTGCGCTGCGGTTAGGCTTGCGACGGCGATTGCCGCCGCCAGGCTTGGCGCCGTCCCCAAAGGCAGGCTTACCGCCGCCGCCGGGGTTACCGCCGCCGCCTTGGCTGCGGCGTTGACCACCGCCACCGCCACCGCCACCGCGACGACCACCACCACCGCCGCCGCCACCGCCGCCACCGCCGTTTGGTTTCTTCTTTTGACCGGGCAGAACTTCCCATGGGCGACCAGAGGCCACGGGGATGTCAGCCTTCATCGCCTTTTGAATATCAAGCAGTTCGATCATTTCGTCAGGTGCGCAGAACGCGATTGCCATACCATCGGCACCGGCGCGCGCCGTGCGGCCAATCCGGTGAACGTAGTTTTCGGCGACATTAGGCAGATCGAAGTTATAGACGTGCTTGACCTCGGGAATGTCCAGGCCACGGGCAGCAACGTCGGTCGCGACCAGTACTTTGACTTTGCCGGATTTGAACGACTCGATCGCGCGTTCGCGCTGACCTTGGCTTTTGTTGCCGTGGATCGAAACAGCTGAAAAGCCCTTGGCGTCCAGCATCTTATACAGCTTTTCACAACCATGTTTGGTGCGGCCAAACACAATCGCGCGTTCGTCACGGTGGGCGTCGATCAGTTCCATCAGTAGGTCATTCTTGGCCGCTTTGGCTACGAAATGCACCGACTGTTCGATCTTTTCAATCGGCTTGCCCGGAGGGGCGACTTGCACGCGGATCGGATCGTTCAGGAAAGCGCCCGCCAGTTCCGTCATCAGTTTCGGCATGGTAGCCGAGAACATCATCGTTTGACGCGGTGTCGCAAGCAGCGGCGCGATTTGGCGCAGCGCGTGGATGAAACCCATGTCGAGCATCTGGTCAGCTTCGTCGAGCACAAGGTACTGTGTCTCGTTCAAACGAACCGCCTTGCGGTCAAGCAAGTCGATCAGACGACCAGGGGTGGCAACCAGCAGGTCAGTGCCACGCTCAAGCCGTTTCATCTGCGCGACGATGCCGGCACCGCCCACAACAAGGTTCACCTTAAGGTGCGAGCCTTGGGTATAGGCGCTCAGGTTGTCGGCGATCTGTTTGGCAAGCTCGCGCGTTGGCGCAAGGATCAACCCGCGTGCGGTTTTCGGTGCGGGCTTGGTGCCGGTCTTCATCAGCGCGTCGATCATTGGCAGACCAAAGGCGGCGGTTTTGCCGGTGCCCGTCTGGGCAAGGCCCATGACGTCACGGCCATTCATCGCGTGCGGAATCGCCTGCGCCTGAATCGGGGTTGGGTCTTTGATGCCCTGTTCGGCTAGTTTAGCCACAAGGCGGGGCGCAAGGCCCAGCATGTCGAAATCCATATGGATGTCCTATCGGTTCGGCGACCCGTGTTCGGATCGCGCGGGAAAAATGTGCGTTGCCCGAACGGGGAACGCGGCAAAGGATTGCGCCCGCGCGCTGACGTGGGAACAGAACGTTCGCACGCCGACGTGGCGCGGAACCCCTGCGTGATGGTGGGAACCTGTCTCGATACATCTTTGGCGGTGTCGGGCTCTAAGCCCTGACGTGCCCTACTCACGCGGCAGCCTGCATCGGTCTAGGGGCAAATGGCCCCTTTGGGTTAGTAAGTCAAGGGCTTGGCTAAAATGCAATGCAGTGCGCGTGCATCCGCTTCCCCTTGCAGCCCTTACGCCATATAGTTATCGCAACGGTCCGGACATGAACCGGATCAGGCAAAGGGGCTGGGGCAGTGGCACATATTATCGTTGTCGGAAACGAAAAGGGCGGCGCGGGAAAATCGACCGTATCGATGCACGTGGCGATGGCCCTGTCGCGGATGGGCCACAAGGTTGGCACGCTTGATCTGGATCTACGCCAGCAGACACTGTGCCGCTATATCGAGAACCGAAATACCTACATGGCCCAAGAGGGTCTATCGCTGCCGACACCGACGTATCACGACCTGCCGGAAATTGATGCGGCAAGCCTTGAGCCCGGTGAAAACGTCTATGATCATCGGCTCAGCGCGGCTGTTGCCACGCTGGAGCCCGACAGCGATTTTATCCTGATCGACTGCCCTGGCAGCCACACACGCCTGTCACAGGTCGCGCATTCGCTGGCCGACACACTGATCACACCGCTGAACGACAGCTTTGTCGACTTTGATCTGCTGGCCCATGTGGACACCGATGGTGAAACCATCAAAGGCCCGTCAGTTTATGCCAGCATGGTCTGGAACGCGCGGCAGTTGCGTGCGCAGGCCGGACTTGATCCGATTGACTGGGTTGTTGTGCGCAACCGGATGGGGGCGCAAAACATGGTGAACAAGCAAAAAATGGAAACCGCTATCGCCAAGCTGTCGCGCCGTATTGGGTTTCGCATCGCGCCCGGTTTCAATGAACGGGTGATTTTCCGCGAGCTATTTCCGCGTGGGCTGACCTTGTTGGACCTGCGTGATCTGGGCGTGAAGGGGTTGAATATTTCCAACGTCGCCGCGCGGCAGGAATTGCGCGACTTGATCAAGGCGCTCAACCTGCCGAACGTAACTGTGAATTTCTAGGGTGAATCCAACCCCATTCCAGTCAGCGACGGCTGGATTCTTGGGTGGAACATGCCGCGTAGCATGAAGAACCCGCGCAATATTATCATGAAAACAAACAGCCCGCCAACGATCGCGCCAAGTGTGATCTGCGCATTGCGGTCACCGGCCACAGCAAGAAGGCCTTTGGCCACAAACCATTGAGCGACTTGCGCAAAATCAAATTCATACCACGCCTTGTCGCTGGGTGCCGTTTCCGGCACGACAACTTCGGCCATGACCTGCAGGAACTGCTCTTCAACGGTTGGACTTGCAGCCACCGCGTCGTTTTTCTTGGCCTCCATCATCAGGTTGCCGATGGTCACAATCAGAACCAGTACGAAGGCACCACCGACCACAAAAACCGTGATCTTGCGTAGCACCGAACCGAACGAGCGGCCCTTTGGTTCTGGTTTGTCTAACATGCCCGCGCGCAAGCCATGGCTTGGATCATGTTCGATAGCGTCGCCGTTCAGTTTTGCATCAAGGCGGCGCTTCCAATCGGGATCGACCGCTGCGATTGGCACGTGCGTCGCCGTCGCAGGCGTGACGCCCAAAGGATTGGCTTGCATTTCTTCGCGCATCCCACGACGGTCACTCGCCGTCAAAACAAACGGGCCATCGCGGGCGCTAAAGCCGGTTGCGGTTTGCGAACCATTCTGAGTTTGGATCGGGGGCAGATCGGGGATTACTTGGGCCACAGGGTCAGACGTACGCAACACCAGCTTTAGGATGTCGAGCAAGGCGATCACGCCCGCAATCTTTGAAAAGACGCCAAAAATGGATGCTCCGGTTTTCGGCGAAAAAGCAGCTTCGCCCCCTTCGACGTAGGGATAAACCACCAGCATGTTGCGGGGATAGTCCGGCCCTGTTCACTGAATGAGTCTCTTACGATTTCATCCCATTTGCCAATGCTGCTGATTTCCCCGTTCAGGTGCAGGATCGGGCCAGCTTCGCCAAACCCTTGGGTTTTCGCCAGCAGGGCCATCGGGTCCATATCGGCGAACTGGAAACTGTCGGTCGCATAGACGGCGACGCTAATTGGCTCGTCTGTGTCCGCCCCCATCAGCGGCACCATCAAAGCGCGATGCGTCGTTGATCCATCTTCTAGGATCAGCTCATAATCCGTCGGGAAATCGAGCTGCGCGCGCAGGTTCACTTCACTTATCTGACGGAAGTATCCCAGGATCAAAACCGCAGCCGCGCCGCCCAAAAGCGCCAGCGGACCGGACATGATAAACCGCATAAGACATGCCAGAATGTATTGCATCCGACCTGCTCCGAGCCAACGATTTGGTCGAGAAATCGCGATACTTTGAGGTGGTTTTGGGGAATGATCCCGCCGTTTTCATGATTGCTTACGACTGGACAATGCATCGAGCGCGGCGCGCATCTGCATGATCTTGCCCGCGTCCGTGATGTTTCTTGTGCCAGCGGCAAAGCCGAACCGCTGCTCTAAGTCGCCTTGCAGCACCGGACTGGAGCACGATGCATGGTAATCACAGATCCCTGTCTGTGCTGCAATTTTCGCGACATTCTGCGCTGTCACACCGCTTCCGACCATGACAGTGATCCGCCCCGCCGCTGCCCGCTGAAGGCCTGCCAAAACAGCCAACCCGTCAGGCGCGCGCAATGCGCCACCCGATGTCAAAATACGGGTAAACCCGAGTTTAACAACCGTATCGAGAGCGCGCAGGGGGTCGTCCAACACGTCGAACACACGGTGCAAAGTGCAGGCCATATCGCCCGCCGCCGCGCGCATTTCATGTAGGGCCAAACGGTCAAGCTTCTCATCCTTCGACACCCCGACAACGACGCCCGCAAGGCCCGCCGCTCGGGCGGCGGAAATGTCCATTAGACAGGTGGCAATATCGTGATCGTCATAAGCAAAATCACCCGCGCGCGGGCGGATCATCACATGCACAGGCACCTGGCTATTGCGCGCCAAAGCTAACAAGCCCGCAGTCGGTGTTAGCCCGCCCAATTCAAGCGCGCTACACAATTCGATCCGGTCTGCCCGACCCTGGCACGCCGCCATACCTGCGGCGCTATCAACACATACTTCAAGGCTGAATGTGCTACTGGGCGGCATTGCTATGCGCGGCCTGCAACAATTGCGCGCTAAGATCGCCGCGCAGATCAAGTGTTTGCGCATCCAGAACGATCAGATCATCGGTAGATCGGCCAACGACCTCGCCCAAGTCAGCACGGCCCATGCAAGCCGCGGGAACAGAGGTCGCCATGGCAAGCGCCACACTCAAAGGGGTGCCCGTGCGTGCAACCAACCGCTGCACCCCTAAGGCCTGCGTCACATGCGCCCCTGCAAGCGAGCCTTCTTCGTTGATCAACCGCCCGTCACGTAGCCGGATCGTTTGCCCATAAAGATCAAATTCATCCGGTCCGCCCACAGTCGCCATCGCGTCCGAAACCAGCATCATGCGGTTTGGCACCGGGCGTGCGCGGATCGCCATACCGACGATTTCATCTGCCACATGATGCCCATCGCAGATGATGCCGGAAAAGCAGTCCGAATTGATCACAGCGCCAACCGCACCGGACGCGCGCCCCAGCATCGGCGACATGGCGTTAAAAAGATGGGTTGCGCAACCGGCACCCGCAGCCATCAGAGCACGCATGTCTTCGGCCGTCGAATCTGTGTGCCCCAGCGAAACGACGACACCCATCTGTGCTAGCTTTGCAACCTGTTCGGGCCGTGCATTCTCGGGCGCGACGGTCAGCATTACGGCAACATTGGCTGCGCGCAACCGCGCGACGACACCCATCGTGCGCTCGTCAAGCGGGCGGATATAGCGGGCCGCGTGGGTGCCACGGCGGGGCAAGCTGATATGCGGCCCCTCGATGTGCAATCCAACAAACCCATGGCTGCCTTGCGCCGCAATCGCTGCGTCAGCGGCCTTGTCCATCACATCGGGGTGGTCGGTGATCACCGTCGGCATCAGTGCTATCGTCCCAAGACCGCGATGAGCTGCCAGAATTGCCTTTATCCCTGCAACGGTTGGCGTGGTATTGAGCATAATACTGCCGCCACCGTTCACCTGAAGATCGACGAAACCGGGTGTGATCAGTCCCGTTATGGGCTGCACGTTGTTTGGTGCGTCGCTTGATAAATCGACGATTTCGGCGACGCGCCTGTCACGCATTCGAAGCGCTTTGCCGCGTAGAACGTCACGCCCGTCAAACAGCACTTCAGGGGCAATCCAGCGATCCTTCATGTTCGCCCGATCCAAGCAGCATAGGCCGCACCACGCGCGCCGCTCGTGTCGCCGCCCTGTGCCAAGACGATCAGCGGAATGGAAAAATCACCGATCTGAGCGCGTTGGGTCGCTGCCGCAAGATCATCGATCACGCCGTCAATCCGGCTAAGACCTCCACCGAGCACGATAATATCAGGATCAACCGTCAGTATCAGCGTGCGCAAAAGGCACGCCACCAAATCGCACCACGCTTGCCAGACTGGCGCCAATTCATCCCCGCGCTGCGCCGCGATATCAGGCGGAGCGATGTCGCGCCCGACCATCGCTTTGGCAATCCGACTAAGCCCGGGGCCCGCAATATAAGTTTCAATGCAACCAATCTGCCCGCACCCACAGCGCACCAATGGCAGATCGTATTGCGCCACCAGATGCGCGGACGCAGCCGTATGCCCGAATTCGCCACCTGTCAGGGTTGGGCCATGCAAGATTTCACCGTTGATTGCGATACCGCCGCCAATCCCTGTGCCCATAATCAAAGACATGACCGTACGATGACCCTTGCCTGCGCCAAACACGGCCTCGGAGAGGGCCATTGCGCGACAGTCGTTTACATAAGTTATCGCGCGCCCAGCGGCTTTTGCGATGTCGCCAGGAAAGGGCAGGCCCGAAGCCGCAAGGTTTGCTGTCAGTGCCAGCCCCGTTTGCGGATTGATCAGTCCTGCGGCACCGATTCCAACTGGTGCGGCAACGCCAGCCGCCCCGTCCGCCCACGTGATTTGGTCGGCAACGGCCTTGACCAATGCAGTATATTCCGGCGGCGTCGCCACACGATTGCGGGCGATGACTTGCCAATCAGCATCAAACACCTGTGCTTCTATTTTGGTCCCGCCAACGTCGATGCCCGTTGCTGTCATGGCGACACCGAATACAGTTTCACACCCGCCACCACACGGCTAAGGGTGCCCTGCCCGACAAAGGGATCATCGACGTTCAGCCCTAGGCCTTGTGACCAGCGCACCGCATCCATCTGTGCCGTCGCAATGACCAGCGGGGCCGCCCACATCGCGCCGAATGACATGTCGATAGGCACGTCGCCGTTCGGTCCGATTGTGGTGACGCGGGAGCGCGGGAACTGCGCACGCAATTCATCTGCCAAGTCGGCTTCGTAGGCGTTTGCAGGGGCATCGGGACTTTGGAACAAGGTGATCGCCGTGCCGTCCGTCACAAAGGATTTCGGCCCATGGCGGAAACCCAGCGTGCTATCCCAAAGGGCCGGAATTTGGCCGGCAGAAAGCTCCATCACCTTCAACGCCGCCTCGCGTGCGGCAAAAGCCAGCGGGCCGGTGCCAAGATAGACAGCACGTAGCGGGCGCGGCGTCGCGGGAAAGTCATGCAGAACCCCGCGCAATTCGTCTGCCAATCTGGCCATTTGCGCGGGGAAATCGGACGGTTCGTCAAATAGTGCAAGGGCCGTCAGCAACATTGTCGAAAAACTGCTGGTCATAGCAAAGCCCGCGTCATGGGTTTCATCAGGCAGCACGATGACCTTTTGGGCGGCGGATGATGCGCGGGTCGCAAGGGCGCTGTCCTTGTTGCAGGTAATATGCAGGCGAGGTGCATCAGGGGCGAGTGCATCCAGCACGTCCAAAGTGCCGATGCTTTCGGTGCTGTTGCCGGACCGCCCAAAACTGACGACAAGTGGGCGAGCGCCGTCACAATAGTGCTGCGGACGGCTGACCAGATCGGTACTGGGAATGGAACGTACGCCATTCAGACCGGCCGCGATAATATCGCCAATATAGGCGCTGGTTCCAGCACCGCAGAACCAGATTTCATCGGCATTCTGATCAGCTACCCATGCGCGCAGACCTGTTACATCAAGCGTCTTTCCCCAAGCCTCCCAGATGTCGGGTTGGCTGTGTATTTCGCGCCAAGTGGCCCATTGTTTCAGATCAACAGTCATGTGGTTTGCGTTACCTTGGACAGAGTTTCTGGCGCGTCAGGATCAAGCCCCAACGCAAGCGCGGTGCTCAGGATGACCGGATACATCATCGCCATCAAAAGCGCAGCAGCAGATGCAGGTGTAAGATGAATAGCGCCGATATCGGCGGGGCTAACGCGGTGCACATCACAGCCGATCGCACGAAAACGCGCCTCGGCCTGATCAAGGCTGTCTTGAATGTGGGCGGCACCCGTATCTAGGATCAGCACCATCAACGGGTTGGTCGCCAGCTGCAGGGGCCCGTGCAACACTTCGGAGGCGGAATAGGGCTCGGCGTGCAGGGCGCAACATTCTTTGAGTTTCAGCGCAACTTCATGTGCTGCCCCGTATCCTGTGTCTCGCCCGATCACATAGACATGGCGCGCGCGCAGCAGAGCGGCTTGCAGCGCAGCGGCGCGCGGATGGCGCGGGTCAACACTGCGCAGGGCGGCAATGGATTTGGATGTGCGGACGCCGTAATCGGGCACAAGTGCAGCCAAGAGGGCCATGCCTGCTGCGACCGAGCCGATCACGGTCTTGGTGGCGGGCACGGCAAGTTCCGGGCCTGCGCCAATCGGCAAGTGCAACTGCGCGGCAGCCTCGACGTTCGACCCTGATTGGTTGGTGATCGCAACAACCTGCGCGCCTTGTGCTGCCGCCCCTTTGGCGGACCGCACGAGGTCATCGCTTGCGCCGGACTGACTGATCACAAGCGCGGCTGTGCCGTTCATATTCACGCCCTTGCCCAGCGAAAATACCGACGGCGGCAATGACGTGACCGGCACGCCCAATTCGCGCATCATTTCATACGATAGGATATTCGCTGCCGCGTCGGATGATCCGCGCGCAACCGTATAGATCGCCTTGACGCCTTTAAGCGCGCTGGCGTCGATGACCTGCATCGCCGCCGCGCAAAACACAGCCATCGCTTGCGCGCTTTCGGCTGCCATAAGGCTCCCGGCGGTTTTCTTGGTCATGCTCATCCTCGCAACCCGAAACTGTCAAATTCGGCCCATGTTTCGGTCAGATCTACCATCGTGCCATTGATCCGCGCTTCGTCCAGGGCCATAGCCGCAAGACCTGCCTCCAGGGCATCGACCACACCTACGGGCAGGCTGTCGGCCTCGCCGCGCAGAAAGGCTGCTATATCATCGATCATCATGTGATCAGCGCCGTAATGGGCAGAAGCGCGCGCGCCTTCCATCTGAGTATAGTCGTGTTCCGCGATCACCGTGCCATCGCGTGCTGTCGCCTTAAGATAGCCACGCATAAAGTCGCCCTCGGCCATGCCCCGCGCGCCGATAACACAGAACCGGCGATGTTCGTCAGGCACGTTCAAGTTGGTATGAAACGCGAGGCTCGCGCCGGTTTCGTAGTGTAAAATCGCGGTCTGGTAGTCGATGATATCCCCATCCGAGTGGAACGGATCTTCGACGCTCTCCCACACACTTGGCTTACGATGCATGATTTCATTTTCGGTGTTCGAGGTCGGTGCGAATTCTGGAACGAATGATTTGCGGCCACCAAAACTTGCCACGCGATCGGGACGCGATCCGGTGACCATGTTGTAGATGTCGATATCATGGCAGCATTTTTCGAGCATGAAACCGCCCGACCATTTCACCATTCGCCGCCAGTCACGCATAAAGAATGCGCCGTGGTAGGGGCCGATGTGTTCGTTCGCCTCAAGCGACACAACTGGCCCCAAACGATCCAGCACCGCGCGCAGATCGACCATGTGTTGCGAATAGCGCAGAACCAACCCGACCATGACCTGATCGGTACCATGCTGGGCCAATAATGCTGCCAGCTCCATCGTGTCGGCCTTGGTTGTGACAACCGGCTTTTCAGTAAAAATCCGCACGCCAGCTGCCAACCCCAGCTTGATATGTTCGAGATGAAAGCTGTTGGGTGATCCAACGAAAAACAGATCGGGCTGCGTGTCGGCTAACATTTCGGCCACATCATCAAAACGCGGTGTATCTTCGCCAATCATGCTCAAATAGGCCGGCTGCGGGTCGTAGTAGCCTACAAACTCCACCTCGGGCATTGCGTTGCGCAAGATCGACAAAACATTGCCCGCGCGCAGGCCTATGCCGGCTGTAACGACCCTCATGCGACTAACGCAGGTGCGGATTTGCGGCGCAGAACATCGCCGTTTGCATCAAAGACGTGACAGTCATTTGGGGCGACGCCCAATGTCAGGTTGCGCCCCTCGTGCACGGGCGCATCGCCAGGGAGTGACGCACAGAAGCGGTGGCCGTTTCCGACGGTACCATAGGTGATCGACACACCGCCAAGCCGTTCCAGCACGTGCACGGAAATGTCCAATCCGCTGTCTCCAAGTGTGACATGCTCGGGGCGGATGCCGACTTCGACCATGTCGCCTTTGCTGATACCTGCGGCATCAACAGGCAGCGCCATTTTGTGCCCACCATCCAGTTCCACGGAAAGGTTTTCGCCCGTGCCTATCACCTTGGCGGGGATCAGATTCATGTTGGGCTGACCAATGAAGGATGCCACGAATTTGGTCGCCGGATGGTGATAAAGCTGCATCGGAGTGCCAAATTGTTCAACTCGTCCGGCATTAAGAACGACGATCCGGTCGGCCATGGTCATCGCTTCGACTTGATCGTGCGTGACGTAGACCATGGTGGCGGCAAGTTCGCGGTGCAACTGTGAAAGTTCAACCCGCATGTCGCCACGCAGGGCCGCATCAAGGTTGGATAGCGGTTCGTCAAACAGGAAAACCTTGGGGTTGCGCACGATGCTGCGCCCGATGGCGACACGCTGGCGCTGACCACCCGAAAGCTGACCGGGTTTCAGGTGCAGCTTGTCGGTGAGTTGTAAGATTTCGGCGGCCTTGTGGACCCGCTGGTCCATATCGCCTTTGGCCAGTTTCTGAACCCGCAGCGGAAAAGCGATGTTTTCATAGACAGAAAGGTGCGGATAAAGCGCGTAAGACTGAAACACCATCGAGATACCGCGATCAACCGGATGGGATTTGCTGACGTCTTCGCCGTCAATGATGATGCTACCAGTTGTGGCCGCTTCCAACCCGGCGATGATACGCAGCAGGGTGGACTTGCCACAGCCGGACGGGCCGACAAACACAACGAATTCTTTGTCCTCGATAGCGAGGCTGATGTCGTGCAGCACCTTGGCGGAACCAAAGGATTTGTTAATCGCATTCAGGTCAAGAGTAGCCATGGCGCATGCGTCCTGTCTTGGGAATTTGTGGATAGGGATGTCCGGACGGCAGCGCACCGCCGTCCGGATCGGGAGGAAAGGCTTTACAGCGCGTCTTCCAGTTCTTCGCCAGCAATCGTCACTAGATTGTCCACGGTATCATCTTCAAGAATGATGCCTTGGATCATGTTGGTGAACACGGACTGCAACGATTTGAAGTCTTCGACCAGCGGCTCTGGGCCACCTGTCTGGATCGAGCCGGTAAAGATCGGCCAGATGCCTTCGTTGTAGTACAGGTCCGTCATGCCCATCGCAGCATAATCAAGGATCGGCGTCAGACCCCAAGAGCTATCAAGGTCATACTGGCTGTCGCCCGACGTGATGCGCTGTGCCAATTCCTGTGCCAGTTCTTCGTGACCGGAGCCTTTGAACACAACAATGCTGTCAGTGATCAGGATCGAACCACTTTCGCCCGACGGGCCGTGCGGAATAGGTGCAACCAACTGGTTGATGCTTTCGTTATGCTGACCATAACCCCAAGGGCCGGACACATACATCGCGATCTGGCTGTCGTTGAACAGGTCTTTCAACTGATCACGTTCCCATGCGGTTGGGCCTTCCTGGGAAACCGCAACAAGGCTGCCGTAGAATTCCAGTGTTTCGCGTGTTTGGTCACTATCAAGCATGTTTGCGCCCGTAACCGGATCGATCACAACACCACCGTTGGAATACAGGTAGTTCAGGAACTGGTGCATGGTGTTGTCGAAATCTTTACCCGCAAGGCCAATGCCAGCAGCATCAGTGTTGTTGGTGACAGCTTCGGCCATCGCATACATGTCAGCCCAAGTGGCGGGTGCAGCACATTCCATGCCGGCCGCTTCGACGAGGTCACAGTTGATATAGAGACCCTTGGTCGAGAAGGCATGCGGGTAGCCCCATGCCTGACCTTCGATGGTCACGGTGTTCAGAACACCAGGCTGGTAAAGCGTTTCAGGGTTGATGTTGGCAGGCACGATCAGATCGTTGTTGGCCAACTGGCGCAATGTGCGCGAGCCCATGTAAGCGATTGATGGCGGATCACCAGCAGCAGCCAGCGTCAGGGATTTGTCCTGACATGTGCCCCACGGTACGGCTTCGAGGTTTACCGTGACGCCGTCGTGGTCAGCGACAAACTGATCAACAACAGCCTGATCAGCTTCGCGGATTTCACCGCCGCACATGATGAAGTGCAGTTCTTCTGCCTGGGCTGACATCGCTGTGCCCGACAGCAGCAGCGCGCCCATTGTAATCTTAGCAAGTTTCATTTGGTCGTCTCCCTTGGTTATATTATTCTTTCACCGCGCCAGCCGTGAGACCGGCGACAAGGTACTTTTGCAGGAACAAAAAGATGACCATGACGGGGAGAACCCCCACCAAAGCAGCAGCCATCATCTCGTTCCAGGTCACCGACTGATAGCCGATGAATTCGTACAGACCCGCGGGTAGCGGTTGCAGTTCGCGTGTCTGGTTGAATGTGATTGCGAAAAGGAATTGTTGCGCATAGGCGCCGATAAACACGGCCGTTCCAACAACGATCAATCCCGGCGTGGCCAGCGGCAGCACAATGCGGCGCAGCGTATACATGCGGGATGCGCCATCGACAAAGGCCGCCTCCTCCAACTCGCGCGGGATTTTCTCAAGATACGAGCGCAGCAGCCAGATACCCGTGGGGATCAGGAACGCCACGCCGGGCACGATCATCGCCCAGTAGGTATTTAGAAACCCCAAAGTGCGCAGCACGCGATAGAGAGGGATCAACAATACCGCGCCAGTAAACATGTTCACGCCGAGAAAGATCGCGAGGCTCGCGTTCTTGAACGGGAAATCCAGCCGCGCATAGGCGTAGGCGGCAGGGATCACGAAGATCATCGTCAGACCTGTTACCGAAAAGGCGATAAAGATCGAATTGAAGATATAGCGCCCCAGCAGCGGTACCGTCACCCACATATCCGAATAGGCCTGAAAGCTGAAATCATCGGACCAGAATTGATAGGGGCTGCGAAATAGATGCTCGAGCGGGCGCAGGGACGCCATGAACATCTCGAAGAACGGCAGCAGGATGAATGTCAGAAAGACAAGGATTGCGGCGTAGATGCCAACGATCTGAAGCTTGGTGTATTTATCCATCATATCACTTCACCCCATATTTCTTGTTCACCTTGTTCAGGAGGAACAAGTAAGCCAGCGAGAATGCCCCGAGCAACAGCACGATAATCACGGCACGCGCGGACCCTTCACCAAATTTGTAGTTACCGATTGCGGTCTTGTAGGTATCCACGATCAGGGTTGTCGTTGCGCTGCGCGGGCCACCTTCGGTCAGGATCCAGATGATCTCGAATGAGTTGAAGGTGAAAATCGCCGACAACAGCGACATCGACACGATCACCGGCATGATCTGCGGGATCGTGATGCGGCGGAAGCGATACCAGCGCCCTGCACCGTCGACCCATGCGGCCTCATACAAGTCGCGGCTGACGCCCTGCATCGCAGCCAAGAAGAACAGCGTGACCATCGGAACGCCGACCCAAACATCGGTGACGATGGCAGAGTAAAACGCGGACTGCTTGTAGGCGAGAAACTCAAACGGGCCATCCGTCAGGCCAACTGCCTGCGCCGTGCCCGACAGGATGCCGAAGTAGCCGTTATAAAGCCACAACCAGCCGATACAGCCAATCGCGATTGGAACGACCCAAGGCGGCATGATCAAAACGCGGAACAATCCACGTCCCGGAACGGCCGCATTCAGCAGCGTCGCGCCAATTAGCCCAAGGATCAATTTGAGAGAAACCGACAGGAACATCCAATAAAAGGTGCGCGCGATAGTTTGGTGGAACTTGCGGCTGACGAACAGCTCTTCGTAGTTGGCAAGGCCGATGTATTCCTCGCCGCCAAGGCCGGCTTCCATAAACGACAAGCGGATCGTTTCAGCGAGCGGCCATGCGACGATAATGGCGATGAACAACATCGCAGGACCAACCAGCAACCAGGCGAACAGGCTTTCGGGAAGCACCTTACGGCGGCTCACGTCGCGCGATCGGCCTGTTGGCTGCGCAGTATCTGTCACGATGATGTGCCCCCCAGCTATACGTTCGGTCATTCAACGAATCACGTCGCTTGAAATATGATACCAAACAGCAAAATCATTACTACCAATATAATACCAAATTTTTACGGCATAATTTTTTTGTTATATAACAATATATTATGCCAAAATTTTCGTATAGCCATTGCACATAACGCTATGATTGGTATCATATTTGCATACCAACGGAATGGAAGAGATGCCATGTCGACAGTCGCTGAGGTCTTTCACCCAGAGAGCTGGTTTCGCACTGGTCGCGGCCCGCGTTACCAACAACTTCAACGCCATATCGCGGCCGCGATCCAGTCTGGCAAGCTTGCTCCCGATGACCAGCTTCCGCCGGAGCGCGAAATGGCCGCGATCGCCAATATCAGCCGTGTGACCGTGCGCAAAGCCGTGGCGCAACTCGTCAGTGACGGGCTGGTTGAACAGCGCCAGGGTGCCGGGTCGTTTGTGCGCGCTGCTGCGCCCAAATTGGAACAGTCGCTTTCGTCATTGGTGTCGTTTACCGAAAACATGCGTGCCCGTGGCATGGCATCAACATCTGAGGTATTGTCAGCCGGTCTGTTCAAGCCCAACCCAGACGAGATGATTGCACTTGGCCTGTCGTCGCACGATCTTGTGGCGCGCATTCATCGACTACGTAGCGCGGGTGGCACGCCGATGGCGCTGGAATATTCATCATTGCCGCGCGATATCCTGCCGCGCCCAGAACTGGTGCAGACCTCGCTTTATGCAGTGCTGCGCAAGACTGGATCAGCCCCTGTGCGCGCGATCCAACGCGTGACTGCCGCGAACCTGACCGGCGCGGATGCGACCCTTTTGAAACTACCCGAAGCCGCTGCCGTGCTGCGGATTGAACGCACGGGCTACATTGGCACGGGGCGGCCAATTGAATTCACAAGCGGGCTTTATCGGTCCGATATTTATGATTTCGTTTCTGAACTGCGATTGGACTAAAATGGATTATGACTGCGCGTTGAACGGCAAAGATCTTGTCTGCACGATCACGCCGGATCGCGACCTAGCGCGTCCGCTTTTCTGCTTTTCCGGCATGGCGCCATTTACGGCCATCGCCGGGGGGCAGCGCGTTTATGGGCTTGGCAGCTACACCGAGATCGCCTTGCCGGACCTGCGCGTAGGCGCGCCGCATCAGGTGGTGCTGAACTACGTCGCGGGTCACAATCCTGCCAATCGGGCCTGGATGCCGATTGGGCCGCTGCTGCGCTGCAACCGCGAGGTTATCCCGCTCCCACGAAAGACAGCCCTTGGCTGTCGGGCGCAGCCGATCCCCGATCTTGGACCGTTCGACGGGCTACCGCTCGTGCCACAACCCACATCATGGGAACCAAGCGGGCAAAGCGTCGCTGTGGCAGGCTTTGCTGGCAGCGATCCGGCCTTGGCCGCCGTGGCTGCCCTTGCCGCACGTCAGAGGCTGCGGTTTGATGGTGACTATCACGTCGCTTTCGAGGACGCTGATCTGCCCGAAGACGCCTATGCGCTGCACATCACCCCCGAAGGGGCAACGGTGCGTGCATCGTCTTATGGAGGGCGGTTTTATGCTGGCGTAACGTTGCTGTCGCTTCTGCAAGATGGGCCCCTGCCCTGTGGCGTTCTGCATGATCAGCCGCGCTTTGGCTGGCGTGGCCAACATCTGGACACTGCGCGCCACTTCTATCAACCCGCGACGATTTGCGACCTGCTGGATCTCATGGCGCTGCTGAAACTCAATCGTTTTCATTGGCATTTTGCTGACGACGAAGCATTCCGCCTTGAGATTGAATGCCTGCCAGAGCTTTGGCAGAAAACTGCGTTTTGCGGCGAAGGGCAATTGTTGCCTGCGCTGTTTTCTGACGCGGGTGCCACCGGCGGCAGCTATTCCAAAGATACCGCGCGTATGATCATCGCCCATGCAAAGGCGCTCAATATCGAGGTCCTGCCCGAGATCGAAACCCCCGCCCATGCCATCGCAATCACACATGTTTATCCCGATACACGCGACCCGGCCGACAACGGGGCCGAGGTTTCTGTGCAGGGCTATCAGGGCAACGCTCTGAACCCTGCACAACCCAAGACATGGAAGGTAATCGACGCGATTGCGCAAGAAGTCGGCGACTTGTTTCCGTTCAACCATTTGCATCTGGGATGTGATGAACTGCCGGAAGGCACATGGATGGGCAGCCCTATGGCACGTGATCTGATGACACGTGAGGGGCTTGAGACCACGCAGGATTTGCAAGGCTGGACGATGGCGCGGATCGCGGCAAAGGTCGCGCAAAACGGTCAGCGCCCATGCGCGTGGGAAGAGGCCGCGCAGGGCAGCAACGGCGGCATTGGTCATGGCACAATCCTGTTTAGCTGGACGGGCCAAGGTGCAGGTGTCGCGGCGGCGCGCGCCGGATATGACGTAGTTATGATACCCGCACAGCACGCCTATTTCGATATGGCCCACACGGATGATCCTGACGATTGGGGCGCAAGCTGGGCCGCGTTTGTGTCGCTGACCGACACGATCGCTTGGCAGCCCGTTCCTGAACCCGACATAGATGATCGGGTGATCGGCGTGCAGGGCGCGTTCTGGTCTGAATTCACCACAAAAGACGCGCAAATATGGCCAATGTTGATGCCGCGTATGTTGGGGCTGGCATCCAAAGCGTGGCAGGATCGCGACCTCGAGCCGGATGATTTGATCCGGCTGGCGAGAGGGCATTTTCTGGTGCCGTTTGTGCCTGCGTCCATACGATAATTGGGGGGCGACAATGCGAAATACGGGCGCTAGGGTCGGCTGAGTTTTTAGCAAGGTGGTGCGCAATGGACTTTGGCTTAAGTGACGAGCAAGAAATGATCGTCTCGACTGTGCGCAGCTTTGTCGAGAACGAGATTTACCCCCACGAGGCCGAAGTTGAACGCACTGGCGAGGTGCCGCCTGAACTCGGCGCAGCGATCAAACAAAAGGTCATCGATCTTGGGTTTTACGCCTGCAATTTCCCTGAGTCCGTCGGTGGAGCCGGGCTGAACCACGTCGATTTCACGCTCGTCGAACGCGAACTTGGGCGCGGGTCAATGGCGTTGACACATTTCTTTGGCCGCCCGCAAAATATCCTCATGGCCTGCGAAGGCGACCAAAAGGAACGCTACCTGTTACCGGCCGTGCGCGGGGAAAGGTCGGATGCCCTAGCGATGACGGAACCCAACGCCGGTTCGGACGTGCGCGGTATGAAATGTCAGGCGGTGCGCGATGGCGGAGACTGGATCATCAACGGCTCCAAGCATTTTATATCGGGCGCGGACCACGCTGATTTCTTTATCGTTTTCATTGCCACGGGCGCAGATGAAACGCCGCGCGGTCCCAAGAAACGGATCACAACATTTCTTGTGGATCGCGGCACACCGGGATTCACGGTACGCGAGGGGTACAATTCAGTTTCGCACAAGGGTTACAAGAACTGCATCCTTGATTTCGACGATTGCCGACTACCAGATGCGCAGGTTTTGGGCGAAGTGGATGGCGGTTTTGCCGTCATGAATGAATGGCTTTATGCCACACGGATCACGGTTGCGGCGTTTTGTGTGGGCCGCGCGCGGCGCTGTTTTGACTACGCGTTGAACTATGCGGCTGAACGAAAGCAGTTCGGCCAACCGATTGGAAAATTCCAAGGTGTGAGCTTTCAAATTGCCGATATGATCACTGAAATTGATGCCGCCGATTGGCTGACCCTCGCGGCGGCTTGGCGGTTGGATCAGGGCTTGCCTGCGAACCGCGAAATTGCCAGCGCCAAGCTTTATGCATCCGAAGCGCTGGCGCGCACTACCGATGCCACATTGCAGATTTTCGGAGGTATGGGGCTGATGGACGATTTCCCGATTGAACGGTTCTGGCGCGATGCGCGGGTCGAGCGGATTTGGGACGGCACGAGCGAAATTCAGCGTCACATCATCTCGCGCGATTTGCTGCGCCCACTGGGGGCTTAAGTCTGTGGCGCGCGATTTGTCCCGCCTGCTGCGACCTGCGTCCATAGCCGTGATCGGTGGCGGCGCGTGGTGTGAACAGGTGATCAAACAATCGACAAGTATGGGATTTTCGGGCGACGTGTGGCCAGTGCATCGCAGCGCGAAAACCATCGCCCGATTGCCTGCTTATGCCAGCCTTGCCGATCTGCCCAGCGCGCCGGACGCCGTTTTCGTCGGCGTGAACCGCGACGCCACGATTGATCTTGTGCGCGATCTGTCAGCGATGGGCGCGGGTGGTGCAGTCTGTTTCGCCAGCGGCTTTGCCGAGGCCCGCGCCGAGGATGCGCGCGGGTCTGATCTGCAATCACAACTGGTCGCGGCGGCAGCTGATATGCCGATCCTTGGGCCCAACTGCTATGGCATTATCAACGCGCTGGATGGCGCGTTACTTTGGCCCGATCAACATGGCTGCGCTCGACTGGAAACTGGCGTGGCAATCCTGACGCAAAGCTCCAACATCGCGATCAACCTGACGATGCAGCGGCGCGCCCTACCGATTGCATATACGATTGCTTGCGGCAACATGGCCCAAACCAGCCAAGCCGAGATCGCGAATGCATTGCTGGACGATCCGCGCGTCACCGCGATCGGTTTACACATCGAAGGGTTCTCGGATCTGCGTGCATGGGAGGCTTTGGCGGCCAAGGCCCATGACAAAGGTGTACCTATGGTTGCCATCAAGGTCGGCGCGTCTGACCAGGCCCAGGCGGCGACCGTATCGCACACAGCCTCGCTGGCCGGCAGCGATGCAGGCGCACAGGCGTTTCTGGACCGTCTTGGCATTCCGCGATTGCGCAGCCTCCCGGACTTTGTTGAAACGCTCAAGCTGCTGCATTGTGCCGGCCCACTGACATCAAATCAGATCGCCTCGATTAGCTGCTCGGGCGGCGAGGCGAGCTTGATTGCGGATATGGCTGTTGGGATGAATTTGGACTTTCCGCCGTTGAGCGATCCGCAGCGTGCGCAGCTTTCCGAGGCGCTCGGCCCAATGGTCGCGCTGAATAACCCTCTAGACTATCACACCTATATTTGGCGCGACGCGCCTGCGATGACCAAAGCTTGGGCGGGCATGACCGGCGAAGGAATCGCGATGACGTTTTCTATCGTTGATTACCCGACCACCGACGCGCGCGATTGGGAATGTGCCACGCAGGCCGCATTGGATGTGCGCGCCACCACGGGCGCGCATTTCGCTGTTGCAGCAAGCCTGCCGGAATTAATGCCGCTGGACGTCGCTGCACGCTTGATGGGCGGCGGGGTCGTGCCATTCATGGGGCTGGCCGAGGCATTAGCCGCCACCCAAGCCGCGACGCAAATCGCCGCGCCCGACCCTGTTCCGGTGGTGTTACCCAATGCCAGCACTGCCACAGTGACGCTGGACGAAGGGACCGCCAAGTCCGCCCTTGCCGCGCATGGTGTGCCGGTTCCCGCTTATCGCGTTGCGCGTGGGGCGGATGAGATCGCGCAGGCTGTCAGCACCCTCAGCGCGCCGTTTGCGGTCAAAGGCATCGGACTTGCGCATAAGTCGGAACATGGTGCTGTGCGATTGGACATCGGGCAAGATGATGTCGCGTTGATCGCCGCAGACATTGGCACCGACGCCGTGCTGATCGAAGAAATGGCCACAGGCGGCGTTGCTGAATTACTGGTAGGTGTGATCTGCGACCCCGCGCACGGGTTCGTGCTGACCCTCGGTGCCGGTGGTGTCCTGACTGAAGTGCTGCGCGATACGGTGTCGCTGTTGGTGCCCGCTGATAGTGCTGCCATCACCAACGCGCTGAACCGCCTGCGTTGCGCGCCCCTTTTGCACGGCTATCGCGGCAAACCAGCCGCCGATATTTCTGCAATCGTTAACGCGGTGCTGGCGGTGCAATCCTATGTGGTTGCCAATGCCGACACCCTTAGCGAAGTCGAGATTAACCCACTGATCTGCACGCCTGTTAGCGCTGTTGCAGTTGATGCCCTTATTAGAAAGGCCGCGCCATGAGCCCGATCAAGACCGAAACCAAAGACGGCGTTCTACTGGTGACGCTGGACCGCCCCAAGGCAAATGCGATTGACCTGGCGACCAGCCGGATCATGGGTGACGTCTTTGCGGGTTTTCGCGACGATCCCGCGCTGCGTGTCGCGATCATTACGGGCGCTGGCGCAAAGTTCTTTTGCCCCGGATGGGATCTGAAGGCAGCTGCCGGAGGGGATGCGATCGATGGCGACTACGGCGTCGGCGGCTTTGGTGGCTTGCAAGAATTGCGCGATTTGAACAAGCCGGTGATTGCCGCCGTGAACGGAATTGCCTGCGGCGGCGGGCTGGAACTGGCGCTATCGGCAGATATGATTATCGCTGCCGATCATGCGACTTTTGCCCTGCCCGAAATCCGGTCAGGCACGGTGGCCGATGCAGCAAGTGTGAAACTGCCCAAACGCATCCCCTACCACATTGCCATGGAATTACTGCTAACGGGACGCTGGTTCGACGCGAGCGAGGCCAAGGGCTGGGGTTTGCTCAACGAGGTCGTGCCCGCCGATCAACTGATGGATCGCGCTTGGGAACTTGCGCGCCTCCTCGCGTCGGGGCCACCATTGGTTTATGCGGCGATCAAGGAAATCGTGCGTGATGCCGAAGACGCCAAGTTTCAGGATACGATGAACCGTATCACCAAGCGGCAATTGCCGACGGTGGACGTGCTTTATGGATCGGGCGACAACCTTGAAGGCGCGCGCGCATTTACCGAAAAGCGCGATCCGGTCTGGACGGGCAAGTAAGTGCTTGGTGTCCTATTAGGCCGAAGAAAGCCCCTTTAGCATCGCGACAGTATCTGTGTCTTTGACGATGAAAACCGCACCCGCAGCGATTGCGTCGTCATAAAGCGACGGATCCATTGTCATCAGGCCAGGTGGCACGCCCGCTGCGCGGATGCGGAGGATCGCGTCAATCACTGCAGCGCGCACGGCAGGGTGGCTTGGCTGACCGGGGAACCCCATACTTGCGGCAAGATCGGCGGGACCAACAAACATTGCGTCCACCCCGTCAACGGCTGCAATTGCTTCGATCTCGGGGAGGGTCGCGGCGGTTTCGACTTGCACAATCAGGCAAATCTCGTCGCGGGCGCGTTTGTGGTAGTCCGTCACTTTGCCATAGCAAGATGCGCGTGTGGCACCTGCCACGCCGCGAATGCCGACGGGGGGATAGGCAACACTTGCCGCGACAAGCCTCGCCTCTTGGGCAGTCTGAACATAGGGGACCAGAATGGTTTGCGCACCCGCATCCAGCAATTTCTTGATCCCGGCGGGGTCATGGCTTTTGGGGCGAACCATTGGCGAAACGGGATAGGCGGCCGCCGCCTGAAGCAACGGGATGATGGTGTTTTCGTCCATGCCTGAATGTTCAGTATCAAACATCAGCCAGTCAAACCCGGCACCTGCCAAAATTTCGGCAACCTGTGTGTCGGCGATTGTGCACCACACACCGCGTTGCAATTCCATTCTGGCAATAGCCGCCTTAAAGGCGTTCTTGGGCAATTCCATCGTCGCAAATCCCTTTGGTTGACTACCATGGACTTTGACTAATCCAATGGGGCACGTAAACCACATTAACGCGACCAATGGTTCGGCAACGCCGTCCCCTTCTGCCGTCAATCTGTCACGCTTGGCAAAAATAATGCCCCAGCGGCAAAGAGTCTGGCACATCGGCGGCAACTTGCATCTACATTACAAAAAGCACGACGAAGGAAGCCACGATGCCAAAGACGATCTATATCCTGAACGGCCCGAACCTGAACCTGCTTGGGAAGCGCGAGCCGGAGATTTACGGCCATGACACGCTTGCCGATGTAGAGGCGCAATGCGCTGCGGCGGGCGCTGTGGTAGGGCTGGTTATTGAGATGATGCAGTCCAACCATGAAGGGCAGATTGTGGATTGGATTCACACGGCCCGTGACGTGGCAGCAGGGATCATCATCAACCCCGCTGCATTGACGCATTATTCGATTGCTGTGCTTGATGCCCTTAATGCGTTTGACGGGCCGGTTATCGAGGTCCACATCAGCCAAGTTCACAAACGTGAAAGCTTTCGCCATCGTTCCTACGTTAGTCTGCGCGCCGATGCGGTCATGGCTGGATTTGGTGTGCATGGCTACGTTCTTGCCACCCAGCATATGGGCCATTTGATCAACGACGCGCCTTGATCTTGGAACAACCGCAACCAGATTGACAACCTGCAGGCGACACCGCTACATATTCCTTACTATGAATACGTAAGGATGCCACCATGACCCTCACTCGACGACGTTTCGCCACTCTTGGGGCGGCTGGGCTCATCACGGGGTTCCCGCCTTTTCGTGCTGCGATGGCGCAGAGCAGCATTGGTAGTTTTACGCTGACGTCATTGTCGGACGGCAACCTGACACTGCCGGCTTCGATGACCCTCGAACATGTTCCGGCTGATGAATTGGCTGCCGTCATGGCAAAATACGGGTTGGGTGACGTGCTGACGCCGCCGTGCAATGTTACGCTATTACAGACTGGTGATCGCAACATTCTGTTCGACGTCGGCGCAGGATCAGAATTTATGAGCAGCGCAGGTTTCCTTGTGGACGCCTTGGCTGACGTGGGGCTTGACCCGCAAGACATTTCCGATGTCGCTTTTACGCACGCCCACCCGGATCACCTATGGGGTGTCGTGGATGACTTTGACGATCTTTTGTTCCCCAATGCCCGCTTTATGATTGGCCAGGCCGAATGGGACTACTGGACCGATGCCGACACCGTGAACACCATCGACAATGGCCGCACGACATTTGCGGTCGGTGCTGCACGCCGTCTTGAGCGGATCGCGGAGAACATCACGTTCTTTAGCGACGGCGAGGAAATCCTACCTGGTGTCGCGGCACGCGCGACATACGGCCATACGCCCGGCCACATGTCGTTTGAACTGCGCCAAGGGAATGACGCTATGATGATCCTTGGGGATTGCATCGGCAATCATCACATTGCGTTTGAGCATCCCGCTTGGCAGACTGGGTCGGATCAGAACCTTGAACTGGGGGCAGAAACGCGCGTGGCTTTGCTTGATCAGCTTTCGCATGACCAGATGCCGATCTTGGGCTTCCATCTGACGGGTAACGGGATCGGGCGGGTTGAACGGGCGGGCGACACTTATCGTTTCGTGCAAGACGCCTAGGTCGTCTGCGCGACCGACCCACTTGTGGTGCGCAACGCGGCATGTGTGGCCATCGCCCCAAGCCACATACATAGGACGGCAACCCAAGCGGTAAGCGAAAAGATCGCACCACCCGACATGCCCGCGCCCACGGCACACCCACCGGCCAGCATAGAGCCAAACCCCATCAGGATCGCGCCAATCAAATAGCGTTCAGTCGGGGTGTCGTTGCCAAACCGTTCGATATGAAATCCACTCGTAAGGATCGACGCAATTGCAGCGCCAAGAAAGACGCCCGGCACCAGACCAACCCCAAAGCCAAGTGGGATGACCGGTGCATTTACCAATGCCATGAGCGTATCGGTTGAGGGGCCTGTGAACGTGACCGAGGTAATCGACACAACCTCGAACGATGCCTGCGACACCTGATAAGTCCCGACCCATCCAGCAGCGACCGCAAGCCCGACAATCACTGCGCTGATGCCCCACGACAAAGGCACGCCCTTGCGGACCGCAAAAAGCAGCGACACCGTCAGAAAGACACCCGCGATGGCCGCCGCCACTGGTGCCGTAAGCCCGATGATCGACAGCAAGTCGCGCGATGCCCCACCCGGAACCGCCCAGAGTGTCGATAATGCCAGTCGCGCGGGGGCCAGGACGCCGGTGAGCGAAGCTTGCGCGACGACCGTCAGGACCAGTCCCGTCACGATCGCCCGGAGATTTCCGGTAGCCGACAGGACAAGCAGGCGGCTAGCGCAGCCGCGCGCCAAGATCATGCCGATGCCAAACATCAGCCCGCCGATGATCGCCCCGGATATGCTTCCGACATTGGCAAGTTGGCGCGCGTCAATCACGTTCAGCCAGCCTGCCGCGATGGCGAATTGAACCGCAAAGACGGCGGCACAAAATGCAACCAGCCAGACGCCAAGGCGCTCACCCCATCGCCCTTCGGCAACTTCGACGGTCGCGGCACGCAGGCAGAACCGTGATTGATACGCCACCGCGCCAAAGACTATGCCGACAAGGCCGCCCAATCCGAACAGGACGCCGCCGTCGCCAAATGTTTCGATGAGGTTTTCCATGATCACAGCCCGTTGTTAAAGTCGCCCATCGCCTGGCACGGCTTGGGCGCCGTCCCCTTGCGATAGGTCAATTGTCTATTGCGCGGCCATCGGTATGCGCGCCAATTCACATTGCGCCCAAAGCGTTTCGAGCGCGCCGATCAAATGGTCAATATCAGCTTGGCTATGGACAGGTGATGGCGTGATGCGCAGTCGCTCTGTTCCTTTTGGAACGGTTGGATAGTTGATCGGCTGAATATAGATGCCATGATCCCGTAGCAGGATATCCGACAGGTATTTGCATTTGACTGGATCACCAACCATCACCGGAATGATGTGGCTGTCGTTTGGCGTGTGTGGAATGCCTGCGCTGTCCAGCCGCGCGCGCACCTGCGCCACGCGGGTCTGGTGGGCTGCCCGTTCTGAGGTGCTCTGTTTCAAGTGCCGCACGGATGCAGCAGCACCAGCCGCAACTGACGGTGGCAGGGCCGTCGTAAAAATGAACCCGCTCGCAAACGAACGCAAAAAATCACACAACACCGCCGAGGCCGCGATGTAGCCACCAACAACGCCGTAGGCTTTGCCAAGGGTGCCTTCGATGACGGTGATCCGGTCCATCAGGCCACGCTCTTGGGCAACACCGCCACCGGTCGGGCCATAAAGGCCGACCGCGTGAACCTCGTCCAGATAGGTCATGGCGTTGTATTTATCGGCGAGGCCGCAAATTTCCTTGATAGGCGCGATATCACCGTCCATTGAATAGACGCTTTCAAATGCAATTAATTTCGGGCGGTCAAGCGGTTGCGCGGCGAGCAGTTGTTCAAGGTGGGCCACGTCGTTGTGACGCCAGACCTGACACTGCGCCCGCGAATGTCGGATGCCTTCGATCATGCTGGCATGGTTCAGGGCATCTGACAGGACAAGGCAGTCAGGTATCCGAGACGCCAAGGTGCCAAGCGCGGCCCAATTGGACACATAGCCGGACGTGAACAACAGCGCGGCTTCCTTGTCATGCAAATCAGCCAATTCTCGTTCTAGCAAGACGTGGTGATGCGTAGTGCCGGAAATGTTGCGCGTTCCCCCGGCCCCCGCGCCGACCTTATCAATTGCTGCGTGCATCGCGGCGAGAACATCAGGATGTTGCCCCATGCCGAGATAGTCATTCGAGCACCAGATGGTCACATCCCTCTGGGTTCCATCACCGCGGTTCAGGGCTTTGGGAAACGCGCCGCGCCGCCGCTCAAGATCGGCAAAAATGCGGTAGTTGCCATCATCGCGCAACGCATCCAGCTGCGCGGTGAAGAAGTCAGCATAGTCCATAAGGGGTATTATCCTCCGAGCGCTTGCTGAATGATCTCGTCCAGAAAGCTTTGGACTTTTTGCATTTCGCCGTCGGGGTAGTTGCGATGGCCAATCAAGACTTCGCCGTCCTTTTCGGCCACGAAAATACCGTAGGGGCAATGCGCGATATTCATTGGATCGGCTTCCATCACTTCACGCGACAGGGCCGCCGAGCAGAACAGAAAGATATCGGCGGCGGCAAAGATTTCCACATCGCTGCCAACGTCCGCAGCCGTACGGTTCAGCATCTCGCCAGTGTGGCTCACATAGTCGATCACAAGACCTTTGCCGACAATCGCGTTTTCGACTGAAAACGTGGCGTCGTCAAACGAGCCGTCAAACGGATAGGTCGTCGCATCTTCGGCAACGGCCAAAGTCCCAGCCGCGCTGAGACATGCTGCAAGCAAAAAACGTTTCATTGGATGTCCTTTCAAATGATCACTAATTGTAGCGTGACGCAGTTTATCTGGCCCTGATGCGGATCAAGGCCAGATAGATGGTTTAGCCGAACATGTCAGCGGCGATGCCGTCATACCAACCGACGGATTCCTCGAAGGTGGCCTGACGCACCTGGGCGCTTTCGCCCGTCTCACTGATGAAGCCGTCGACCTTGGCGATCTTTTCATCGGTGGCTTCATACGTCGCGCCGACTTTCACGCCGTCATTGGTATCGATCAGCGACCAGCAGGTATTTGCAAAGCGCGCAGGAAACACCGTCGATCCTGTCAGCACACCGCGCACGGCGTTGGCGCAAACCTTGGCTTGGCTGTTGGCAGAAAAGCCGGATTTTGGCATATCACCCTGCGCGCATGCATCGCCCAGAACATGGATATTGGCATCCATTTTCGACGACAGATCGGCGGCGTTGACGGGTGCCCAGTTGCCTTCGGTGATGCCCGCGATGTCGGCAATGCGGCCCGCCTTCATGGCAGGGATGACGTTACACACGTCAACGTTGTTCACATCACCATCAATGCTCAGCGTCATAGCTTCTGGATCAACTTCGACGTTTGCACCGCCGAAATCAGGGCCGATCCGTTCGATCATGCCGGCGTAATGCGTGTTCCAGCCCTCTTCGAACAGGCCCTGCTTGGAGAACGCCTCTTTCGGGTCTGCAATCAGGATTTTTGCTGTCGGGTTAATTTGTTTCAATAGGTGCGCAACCATGCTGACCCGTTCATACGGACCAGGAGGGCAGCGGAATGGATTGGGTGGCGCAACCATCGCATAGGTGCCGCCCTGTGGCATCGCCTCGATCTGCGCCTTCAGCAATTCAGACTGCGACCCCGCCTTATAGGCATGCGGCATTTTGTTTTGCGCCGCCACGTCCCAACCGGCCACAGCACCTTCAACAAAGTCGATACCCGGAGACAGGATCAAGCGGTCATATGGCAGCATATAGCCGCCCGCGGTCGAAACGGTCTTGGCGTCACGATCCACGCCAATGGCCCAGTCATGCACAACATTGATCCCGTATTGCGCAGCGAGCCCGCCATATGAATGACCAAGGCTTTCGATTGTACGGAAGCCGCCCAAATAGAGGTTCGAGAAGAAGCAGGTGTAATACTGCCGTGTCGGTTCGATCAGGGTAACGTCAATTTCACCATTGCTGTCTTTTGCCAGATAGCGCGCGACGGTTGCGCCGCCTGCGCCACCACCGACAACAACAACTTTGGCGCGGCCGTGGCTTGCGCCCATGACCATCGGCGCAGCTAGCACACCAGTCGCGGCAACTGCACTTCCCACAAAGGCGCGTCTATTCAGTGTCATAGTATCCTCCTTTAGTGAGCGTCGATTTATTCGACGTCCTCAAAATACGCAGCAAGTGCTGCGACTTCCTCGTTCGACAACCGCTTCGCCATCATCTGCATCACAGGATGGGTTCGCACATCGTCCTTGTAGGCATGCATGGCCGTTACAAAATATTCAGCCGGCCAATTGGTAATGCTAGGAATGCCGTTCGCGGCGCCGCTTGTCTGATGACAAGACGTGCATTCGCCAGACAGGTATTCGCCGTAGGTCGGATCACCAACAATGGCGAGAATTTCAGGCGCGACCTCGTGGTCCACCGCCTGTGCGGTGGGAGCTGATTCAGGGATATCGCTTGGGCTGGCAGAGTAAATCCGCAGAAAGGCAAGCAAATCATCACGGTCTTGCTGGTTGGGTAGGCCGCGAAAATTCATCCGTGTTTGGGACACCAAAGCGCGTGGGTTTTCGATATATGCGTCAAGCGAGTCAAAATCCCACGCTAGCCCGTTCGTTGCTGCCCGCACCAAGCCATCGGAATACGCAAAGCCCTCGGCGCGCGCGGCGGAGCGATCAAAAATACCGTTCAACTGGGGGCCAATGGCGTTTTTTGCGCCACTCCCGACTTGGTGACAGCCAGCGCATTGCCGGAACATTTCGGCCCCACGATCAGGGTCTCCTCCGGCCTCCGCACGTGCCATTGTCGCCCCACCAACGAGGGCGACAACAGTGCACGTGATGGCAGGCCAAGACGTCATTCAGTGGCCAAACTTTCGATATAGGCGATCAGCGCCGTTGCTTCTTCCTCGCTGCGCACGCCACGAAAGGTCATTTTTGTGCCAGACCGCGTGCCGCGTGGATCAGCAAGGAAGGCCGCAAGGCTTTCTGCTTCCCAAACTTCACCCGCTTCGGCAGCGTCTTTGAAGGTGTTGGAATAGCGGAATCCTTCGACCCCACCGATGGTGTGGCCCAACACGCCGTTGAGGGCTGGACCTGTCCGGTTGGACGCGCCTTCACCAACTTCGTGACAAGCGCGGCACTGACGGAACGCACCTTCGCCAGCTTCAATCAGGGCCGGATCAATCGCGGCCACAACGACTTCCGCTTCTTCTGCGGGGACGGCTTCTTCAGCGACAGGTTCTTCAGCGACGACGTCCTCTTCTGGCGTCACGTCAAGAACGGCTGCGCGCATAGTGATTTCAACGCTGTCCTTGCAATCGGTCATGCAAACTTCGCCGCTAAAGACGGGCAGTTCGGTTTCGGCGCGATCATCCATGTAGAAGTTGGCCGTGTTGGGCATTTCCACATCAAGAAAGTTCTCGTGGCTCAGCTCAAAATCCTCATCAACCAAATCGTTGACATACAAAAGATACGCCGTGATCGCATAGACTTCGTCCGGAGTAAGCGACTGCGCCTCACCGAATGGCATTGCGCGGTTCACATAGTCAAAAACCGTAGAAAGGTATGGCCAGTAAGAGCCAATCGTTTTTACCGGGTTTTCCCGCTCAAGCGTGCCTTGGCCGCCCGCAAGAACGGGCCAGCGGCCAACGGCTTCGCCAAAATCCCCATGACACGCGGCGCATTTTTCAACGAATACTTCTTCGCCGGTCCAAACATCGCCGCTACCTTCGGGCAGGCCCAGGCCATCGGGGCGCACATCAATGTCCCATGCCGCGATTTCATCGGAAAGGGCCGCGCGACCCAGTCCAAGAGTTTCCGCCGCAACAGGTGCCGCAGTCAATGCCAGCGCGCAGACAAGTGGGAATGCCTTAAGAAATTTCAACATTTTCCGCCTCGCCATTTTCGTTAACGGCCCAAGTCTGGATGCCGTTGTTGTGGTAGATTGAGTTTTCACCGCGGATTGCGCGCAGCTGATCCTTGGTGGGCTGCACGTAGCCCGTGCTGTCGTGTGCACGGCTTTGCAGCAGCATCGGGTTTCCGTCCCAATTTATATCGAGATAGAAGCGATGCATGGATTTATCGAGTGACGGGCCAGACATGCGGGCCTCTTGCCAACTGACGCCGCCGTCGGTGGTGACATCGACGCGCGGGATCGTGCCGCGCCCTGACCATGCCACGCCCGAGATGACCAAAGGACCAGGGCCTTGCGTGATCGGCATTTGCGGGCTGGGGCTGGTGATGACGGACTTCGCGTCCATCTCCCAGGTAAATCGCCGCGCTTGACCGTTGGCCAGAAGATCGGTGTATTTGCTGGTTTCCTCGCGGTGGTGCCAAGGCTGATCGCCAACTTCGATACGGCGCAACCATTTGACCCACATGTTGCCTTCCCAGCCGGGCACGACAAGGCGGATCGGATAGCCTTGTTCAGGGCGCAATGCCTCGCCATTCATCTTGAACGCGACAAGGCAGTCGTCCATCGCTTTTTCGATCGGAATTGAGCGCGTCATGCCCGCCGCATCAGCCCCTTCGGGCAGCAGCCACTTGCCGGATGCTTTGATGCCAGCCTCTTCGAGGATCAAGCGCAGCGGTATGCCGGTATACATCACGTTATGGATCATGCCGTGGGTGAACTGGCAGCCATTCAGCTGCGCGCCAGCCCATTCCATGCCGGAGTTGGCCGCGCACTCAAGGAAATAGACGTGGTTTTCGCGCGGGAAGCGCATCAGGTCTTCCATCGTGAACACCAGCGGGCGATCCACTAGACCGTTAATCATCAAGCGGTGTTCGGCGGGGTCGACTTCGGCGACACCGGAATGGTGTCGCTCGAAACATAGGCCGTTCGGGGTGATGATCCCGTCCAATTCATGCAGCGGCGTGAAGTTGATCGAGCTCACCGGATCAGCCGTCAGCCAAGGCACGTCTTGGCGGCGCACATGTGCTTCGAACTTGGACGGCATGCCATAAGGGGCTTCGTCGACACCCGCGCCAAGGAACTGGCTCCACGGTTGCTTGTCAATAATCGCAGGATCACCTTCGGCCCGTGCCGCAGTTGCCCCGCCAACCAATGCCGCTCCGCTCGCGGCTGCACCGCGCAAGAAATTGCGGCGTGTCGGCTTCATGCCTTTATAGATGTTCGTCATCTATCTACCCTTCTCGATTTCAGGCCCCAACGACCTGAACTGATGTATTTGGCGCGACGGATACTGTCCCTTCGCGTTTGATATAGTTTTCGACCACGTCCCAGATGGGCGGGCCTTCGGTGCCTTCGTTGACAGACGCCCATCCAGCCACGAAGTAAGTCTTGGCAGGGTCCAGCGCTTCGCCGGTTTTGAGCAGTGTTAGCTCGCTCACCCGTTCGCCGATCGGTTTGTTGATGTCGATCCGGTAGCCCATGCCACCAACGCGAACCATGTCGCCACCCTGCTGATAATAGGGGTCTTCGTTGAACAGGTTATCGGCCACGTCTTCCATGATGGCGTGAATGAATTCACCTGTCATTTCAGAGCGATAGGCGTTTGGATAGGTCATCGACGTGACGTTCCACAGGTCTTCGCGGGTGATATCCTGACCGGGCAAAATCGACGGCCCCCAACGCACGCCGGGCGACATCGCGATGTCGGCGTCACGTTCTTCGATCAAAGCCTGACAAATAAGGTCATCCCATGATCCGTTGAAATTGCCACGGCGATAAAGCAGCGTGTCGTCGGCTGTCTTGCCGATCACTTCGGTCAGTTCCGCCGCGAACGGGGCGCGTTGTTCGTCGATGACGGCAGTCACTTCGGCGTCAGGTGCGATCACATCGGAGAATATCGGGATCAGTTTGTGGCGGAATCCCATCATCCGGCCGTCGCGCACATCCAGATCAACGCGGCTGACGAATTTGCCGTTGGACCCTGACGCGACGATGATCGTGTCACCGATCAGAACAGGTTCGGGCAACGCATCATGGGTGTGGCCTGCAAGGATAACGTCGATCCCTGTCACGCGGCCTGCCATCGCCTTGTCTACATCAAAGCCGTTGTGCGACAGACAAACGACCAGTTCCGCGCCCATGCCGCGCACTTCGTCGACCATCTCCTGCATCCGCTGATCACGAATGCCGAACGAGTATTCAGGGAACATCCAACCCGGGTTGGCAATGGGCATATAAGGAAATGCTTGCCCGATCACGGCGATTTTTACGCCGCCGCGTTCAAAGAATTTATAGGGCTTAAAATCTTCCGATGGTTCATCCCATTCGGCGTCAAAAATGTTCTGGCCGAGCGCCGCAAACGGGAGATCACTCACGATATCACGCACGCGATCCGACCCAAGCGTGAATTCCCAGTGGAACGTCATCGCATCGGGTTTCAGCATGTTCATGACGTTGACTACGTCTTGGCCTTCGGTCTGATAACAAGTGTAGGATCCATGCCATGTGTCGCCGCCATCTAGCAGCAGTGCATCAGGGCGCGCGGCGCGAATTTGGTTCACGACAGTCGCAACGCGATCCATCCCGCCCATCTTGCCATAACCCTGTGCAAGAGCCGAAAAATCGTTGTAAGTCAGTGCGTAATGCGAAGGGCTTCCATCGTCGATCCCATACGCCTTGCGGAAGTCTGCACCCGTGATGTGCGGCACAGCGCCTTTGTTACCACCTACACCAATGTTAACTTCCGGCTCGCGGAAATAGATCGGTTTCATCTGCGCGTGGATATCCGTGACATGAATGAGCGAGACATTCCCAAAGGTTTCAAAATCCAGCAGTTGATCCTGCGTCAGGGATTGCTGGGCTGCCAATTTCCCCCAGTTGCCAAATCCAGATGCGCCGACGATTGCGCTGGCGGCCACACTGGCCTGAAGAAAGTCACGGCGAGAGATCATGTGGTTTCCTGTTCGGTTTTCAGCAATCACATTCCGAAAGCTGAATATAACTAATGAAAGAAAACCCGCGAACGCTTATGCGCCGCGGGCCCCTGGTTTTTAGTTGCGGACGGACGGCCCTTCAACAGACAAGCCATTGCCGCGCGATGCGACATAAAGCTCGAGCGCCACGAACTCGGGGCTACCAACCGAGTAGGTTTCGGCGCGCGTATCACGCACACAGCCACGGAAACGCGAATGCACACCGTTCAGCCGCGCGTTATTGAGGCGGTAGGTCGGGAAGCCGTTGATCATGCCTTGGCTCAGGTGGTCCGCACGAATGAGGTTGCCATAGTTCTGTTCGTGGCAATTCGCGCAGGACAAATCCAATTGACCGGTACGTGTGTAATAAAGCTCGCGCCCCATTTCCCACGTTTCAGCGGCCGGGCCGTCAATTGCAACGTCCACCGGCATTCCGCGTGACACTGAGGCAAGAAGCGCTTGCATGTTCAGCATGTCGTTCTTGTCATAGTCCCATGCTTCGGCGCCCATCTGTTCGGTGCGGCAATCATTGATCTGCGTCGTCATCGTGCGCACTTCGCCCGCGCCTTCGTTCCAGCGCGGATAGACCGCACTGACGCCAGCCATATCTTCGGGCGTGCCGTGGCAGCTTGCACAGGACTCGCCTGCTTCACCTTCAACGGTGTTCCAAGCATCAATCGCAGCCTCGGTAAAGATCATGCCTGGATTTTCAAAGTCATCCATTTCGAATGCTTGTGTTTCCGTCGCGCGGAAAACCCAACCGGACATGATCTCGCTAATGCCGGACCCTTCCATGTGCGCAGGCGCAGGCGCGCGCACAGTAATTTCGAGTTCGCCGTTGATAATCAAATCGGCATTTTCGTCTGCCATAACCGACCCAAAAGGGACGGCCATAGCGAGACACACGGCACTTGCGGACAGTAGTGTTTTTTTCATTTTAGCCCCTCCCTGGACAAGAAATCTAGTTGACTGCGATATCTTTGCTGTCGGTGTAAACAGAGCTATCATCGTCATACCACGTGAAGACGAAAGTGCCGCTTTCGGGCACAACCGCTTCGAATTCCAGAAACGGGTTCGTGGAAATTGCGGGTTCAAATGCGACGTCGATCACCATTTCTCCGTTAAATTCGCAGGTGAAGCGGTTGATGATCGAGCGTGGAATGACGTTGCCGTCACCGTCTTTGCGCTGGCCCGATTCCATCGGATGCGAGATCAGCGTTTTAATCGTGATCGTCTCGCCAGCTGCGGCTTCGCGTGGAACGCGAACGCGGGGTGTTACGTTATCTGCCATGTGTCGTTGCTCCTATTAGCCGCCGCAGCCGCCGATTGTGACTTTCACTTCTTGCGTGGCCTGAACGAACGATCCGTCGGGCATTTTCGCGATAGCAAGAACGTCCTGCGTTCCGGCAAGGCGGATACGTGTAGAAGCGCGCTGTGCGCCGGCAAGCGGGCCAAAGTTGAAAGTGCCAACTGCGGGTGTCGGGTTGCCGGTGGCAAGCACTATGATCGAAACTGCACCGGGTGCGTCGACCTCGATTGGAACGGTGTTGCCGTTTTCGGCGATTTCCGGCGCGATCAATGTGATCCCACCTGTGCCGATTTCGGCACCGCCTGTGAACGCGGCGATGTCACCATCAACGTCTGCAAATGCTTTGAATGGAACAACTGCCGCAAATGCGGTACCCATGGCCATCAAAAGCGTTTCTCTGCGTGTAAAGCTCATGCTGTCTCCTGTAGCGTCTGGCTGCGTCTAGTCTTGCAGCGTCATGAGGTAAGCGACCACGTCTTCGATTTCTTGCGCGGTCAAAATCGGGTCAAGCGGGCCTTCGGCAGCCTTGCCGGTATAGCCATTGCCGGGGCGGATAAAGCCGTCGACCATGTAAAACGCCGGCATCACCGACTCCGGGAACGTCATCTTGGCGTTCGTGACGATGCCGCGAAGATCAGACTCTTCCCAGCGCGAACCGGCACCATCCAATGATGGGCCAACTTCGCCGTGGAAGGGAAATTCCTCCAAGGCCGTGACCTGATGGCAGGCAATGCAATTGCCTTTGCCACGATTGGCCATAATCTCACGCCCTGCTGCGGGATCGCCAGCGGCTCCGGAAACGGACATTTCGACCTGTCCATAATCGCCGAATGTTACATCACTTGGCGCAGTTTCAGCGATGGCGATTGTGCCAAAGCCAGCGGCGAATGCCGACAGTAAAATCCTTTTCATGGTCCCTCCCTGGGTCCTCTATTCTTGGTGTCTACAGTAGCGCAGGCTTTTAGATTCTCGCAACACCAAAATCATTTATTTGAATATGACTATGTGAAATACATATTTTACTCAACGATTCCGCGCTCTTGAAGAATGCGCGCGTGGTAGCGTTGGAAGGATTCGTTGGTCTGATAGTGCCCTTCACGGATCCAGTTCAGCAAGTTTAGGGTCGTCCACTTGCCGAAAGCCCCCGGCATCGTGACGATTGTCACCTGACTCGCAATGGCATCATCGGCCACCTCGGGCGGAAAGAACATCAGCGTCGGCGTGAACTGTGCGTTCCAGCGCCGAACGATGTCTTTTTCGGCCATGACTTCACCATCAAAATCAGTAACTTCGACATCACCGAACATATTGATCTGGACCACGAAAAAGCTGTCATTTAGCGCGGCGTTTATCTCGGGGTCGGGGAAGACGGTTTCGTGCATCCGCGAACAGTAAATGCAGCCGCGCTGCTCGATCATCACGAGCAGCGTTTTGCCCTGGTCGTTGGCAACGGCCAGGTCCTCGCGCAGGTCTTTGAATGTCTCTTGAATCCAGTCGGCATCGTGCAGCCCGTCATCGCCGAGTTCAGCGGCAAAGAGTGGTGTTGCCATGAGTGCGAGCGCGGCAAGGGTAATGCGTAGCATTAACTGGTCTCCTGTTATCCGATTGTTGCAAAACTGGGGAAGGTTTCGATTAGCCACGCTGCTATGTAGTTGACAGAATTCGTCGCTATGAGAATGGCAAAGATGATCAACATCACGCCCATCGCCTTTTCAACTACACCAAGGTATTTGCGATTGCGCTGCGCCCAGCCAAGGAACGGACGGGCAAACAGTGCCGCGACGATAAAGGGCGAGGTCATCGAGATACCGTAGACAAACAGCAACGCGCCACCTTCCCAGATGTTACCGAACCCGCTCGCCATCATCAGGATCGAGGCAAGAGCGGGACCCACGCAGGGTGTCCAACCGAATCCGAAAGCCAAACCCATGAGGTAGGCGCCCAGCATGTTGGACGGTGCCGCCGAGCTTTCGATGCGGGCCTCGCGATAAAGGAACGGGATGCGCATGATCCCAAGGAAATGCAGCCCGAACAACAGCAGGATCGCCGCGGCGAAATAGCTTAGCTCCTGTTTCCATTGCCCGAGGGTGCCGCCGACAGCCGTGGCCCCCATTCCCAAAAGCACAAAAATTGTCGTGACCCCAAGGGCGAATGCGATAGACGAAAAAACCAGTTTGCGCTGTGTGCCTGGAGGGAAATCATCCTCGCCACGCAATTCGTTCATTGAAATACCCGCCATGTAGCTGAGATAGAAAGGTACCATGGGCAAAATGCAGGGTGTAAAGAATGATAGTAGTCCGGCAATAACCGCTCCAAGATATGTGATCTCTTGCATGTCGGGATTCCTTGAAACGATCGATTGTTCACATTAAGATACGTGAATGAGTAGACGTTTGACCAGTCTTTTTGTTTTCGTCGCTATGGGTGTGCTTGCCACACTCCCCGTAGTCGCACGCGCTGATACTGTTATGATGATGGCCGAAAAACCCGGTTGTATCTGGTGTGCGGCATGGAACCGTGAAATCGGCCCTATTTACGGCAAGACCGGCGAAGGCGCTGCAGCACCTTTACGCCGTGTGGACATCAGCGACCCCATCCCTGCCGACATCACCCTTGCCCGCGCAATCAATTTCACACCGACCTTTGTGTTGCTAATTGATGGCGTCGAAGTATCCCGCCTTGAGGGCTATCCCGGCGAAGACTTCTTTTGGGGGCTTTTCGCCATGATGCTTGATCGAAATGACATTCCCTACAACGTCGAAACCGCGACCGAACCGAATAGCCAGTGACACACTTGGCGTTTTTATTGATCGCGGCACTCGCTAGTGAGGCTATGTTTCTATAGGGCAGTTAGCAACAAAGAGGGCGGCTGACCCTCTGTCTTTTCGGAATTGGACCCGCGACATGAGTTTGCCAGTATTGGACGATGGCCTGAGCGATGCTGAAATCGACACCATGGTTGAGAATGCGACCCGCGCCACGAATTTCCTCAAGGCTATCGGCCACGAAGGCAGGCTGCTGATCTTGTGCCACTTAGCAACGGGCGAGAAATCCGTCGCGGAATTGGAGAAGTTGCTTTCAGCGCGCCAAGCTGCTGTTTCCCAGCAATTGGGGCGTTTGCGGCTTGAGGGTCTTGTGCAACCGCGCCGTGACGGGAAAGCCATCTACTATAGCTTGACGGATGATCGCTGTAAGCGGATCATATCCGTTGTTTATGACTTGTTCTGCAAAACAGCTTGATGGACTAAACTTGGTCATTTCAACGCCGTATTGACGCGCACACAACGGGAGACGCCACCATGCTTGATGCTTTGGGCGACGGAAATGTCGCGGCGCTTGCCGGTTTATTTGGTGGAATCATGCTTGGTCTTGCCGCGCGTTTGGGCCGGTTTTGCACCTTGGGCGCCGTCGAGGACTTTGCCTATGGCGGAAGCGACGTGCGGCTGCGGATGTGGATTCTGGCGATTGGTACGGCGGTTTTTGGCACATTCGTTAGCGTCGCGTTGGGCTGGGTTGTGCCGACATCTTCATTTTACATCAGTCAGGTTTTTTCACCATTCGCGGCGATAGCTGGCGGATTGGTGTTCGGTTATGGCATGGCCATGGCGGGCAATTGTGGTTTTGGGGCCCTGGCCCGACTGGGCGGCGGAGACTTGCGGTCATTCGTGATCGTTGTCGTCATGGGATTGGCGGCTTACGCGACAATGTCGGGACCTGTTGCATGGCTGCGTGTCATCATCTTTCCGCCACAACCCATGGCAGCTGAACCGCAAGGCATTGCACATCTGATCAGCGGCTTTAGCGGCCTACCAGTTTGGGCTGTTGGTGTGGCAATTGGTGTTGGGCTGATTGCGCTTGCGCTTGGCTCGGCCTCGATCAGGTCAGATAGATCGGCTGTGTTCTGGTCGGTCGTCGTCGGCATTTCGGTGGTTAGCGCATGGATTTTTACCAGCTGGATCACGGCCACCGGCTTTGACGGCACCCCCGTCGTCTCGCACACTTTCGCCGCCCCTTTAGGCGAAACGATGCTTTATGCGATGACCGCCTCAGGACAAACGCTAAGTTTTGGGATCGGCTCGGTCGCGGGTGTTTGGGGCGGCGCGTTCGTGGGCAGCTTGATCAAAGGCCACTTTCGGTGGGAAGCCTGCGATGACCCACGCGAGTTGCGCCGCCAGATTTTCGGCGCGGCTATGATGGGCGCTGGCGCGGCGGTTGCCCTGGGGTGCAGCATCGGACAAGGGATTTCGGCGTTCTCGCTGTTGGCGTTTTCAGCGCCCGTGACATTTATCGCCATGTTTATCGGCGCGCGTCTTGGGCTAAAACACCTGATCGAAGGTTTCGCACCCGCCGAATAGCTGCGCGATTTGCCTTAGCCTGCCAGATACGCACCAAGGGCCGCAGCCGTTCCATCACGCTGGATCAACCGATGCCACCGCGCAAAGCTTGCCGCAAAACGCAGGTTATCGCCAAGGTCGCCGTATAATGGCTTTTGCAGCCCTGACCAAAGTTTCCCAGAACGGGTCATTGGCCACGATCTCACTGCCGTCTTCGCGCGTACCTTCACACATGCGCGCCCAAAGCGCCTCGGCGAGGGTGAGCCCTTCTATTGGCCCGCCTGTGGCCAAGCCGTCGCGAATAATGGGGTAAAGAAACCCTGCGTGACGCGATGACCCGTCAAAGGCTGAGCGGCATCGGTGGGACGCGCCCCCGCACCAATGATCACCCGGTCAAGTGCTGCGCCGTCATTCATCAAGCGATGCAGATACAATGCCTGATGGGCGCGATGAAAATTTCCGAGGCCGATATGCACAA
>CALAGN010000035.1 GCA_937891785.1 uncultured Octadecabacter sp. | reverse complement strand
GCAATTCCTCGGTCATCAACCGCGCCACCAACCCCTCGCGCAAACGCACCGAATTAATGTTCCAAGTGGCAAGGGTGAATGACATGCGGGACGCTCCTGATAGGGGTTTGGGAGGGACAATAGCAGGGGGATAGAAAAGGGAAAGGGCGAGGCCGGATCCACGGGCCAAGACGGGCGGTTGGCGGCTCGCGGGTTGGCCATCACCCAGCACCTGCAACATGATTCCGAGCGTCCCCAAACAGAAAAAAAGCCCCGACCAGAATGGCCGGGGCGAAGTCCAACAGGGAGGTTGGTGATTTACCCCATCACCTCGGGGAACATGTTCTTGATAGTATACACACGCATACCGCGACTTGATCTGGATCAAGCAACCAGACGATAGCCGCCGCTTTCTGTCACAAGCAGGCGTGCGTTTGACGGATCGGGTTCGATTTTCTGGCGCAGGCGGTAGATGTGCGTTTCCAAAGTGTGCGTCGTCACACCCGCATTATACCCCCAAACCTCGTGCAGCAGCACGTCGCGGGCAACAACGCCTTCGGTCGCGCGGTACAGGAACTTGAGAATATTTGTTTCCTTTTCCGTCAGGCGGATTTTCTTGTCCTCTTCCGTCAGCAGCATCTTTTGCGCGGGCTTGAAGGTATATGGCCCAAGCTGGAACACCGCATCTTCGGACTGTTCGTGCTGGCGCAATTGCGCGCGGATACGGGCCAAAAGAACGGGGAATTTGAATGGCTTGGTGACGTAATCATTCGCACCAGCGTCAAGACCCAGAATGGTGTCGCTGTCGCTGTCATGCCCTGTGAGCATCACAATCGGGCATTTCACGCCTTGCTTGCGCATCAGGCGGCACAGTTCACGGCCATCTGTGTCAGGCAAGCCCACGTCAAGGATCACCAGATCATAGAGCGCCTCTTTCGCCCGCGACATTGCTTCGGCGCCGTTACCAGCCTCGAAGACATCGAAATCTTCTGTCATAATGAGTTGTTCGCTCAGCGCCTCGCGCAGGTCCTCGTCATCATCGACAAGCAGGATTTTCTTGAGTTGTGCCATGAAAGCCTCCGGTTTTGTTGGATTACAGATGTGCCTAAGACACGTATCCGGCAAGTGATGCTGCAAATCGCTCACGGCCTCGTGTGGCATTTGCGGCAAATGTTTCACTTTGTGGCAAAATCTTCTATCTGAGAGGCGAACACGTTACGGAATACCATGACATTTGCGCCCGACATTACAGAACGACTTGCCCGCGCCCGCGCAGATTTGCGCATGGGGGTGCCGGTTGTGCTGTGTGGGAGCGATGGTTCGGGTGCTGTGGTGCTGGCCGCCGAAACGCTTAATGCCGCCCGTTTGGCGCAGGCCCGCGCACTTGGTGGCGATGCCGCATTGGCGATCACGTCTTGGCGGGCCGAAACTCTGCACGCCCCCGCCTACGACGGTGATGTTGCGAGAATTACGTTGCCCCCCGATGCGACATTACAGTGGGTCCGCGCCGTGGCCGACCCCGCCGATGATCTAAAATCGCCGATGAAAGGTCCGTTGCGTAGCCAGCGTGAAGGCGCGGCCGATCTGCACCGCTCCGCGATTGCCTTGGCCAAGGCTGCGCGCCTCTTGCCTGCTGCGGTGGTCGCGCCGCTGACTGATGCCGCCGCTTTTGCAATTGAACACGATCTGACCCGCCTTCCCGCTAATGCGGCGCTCAATTCAGACGTCAGCCCCCTTAACCCTGTGATTTCTGCGCGCTTGCCTTTGGAAGTATCCGAGGCTGGTCGTTTACACATCTTCCGTCCCGATGACGGGGCCGAAGAACACTATGCGATTGAAATCGGTAGCCCGGATCGGAGCAAGCCAGTCTTGTCTCGCCTGCATTCCGCCTGTTTCACCGGTGATCTGCTGGGTAGCCTGAAATGTGACTGCGGTCCGCAATTGCGCGGCGCTTTGGCGCAGATGGGGGCCGAAGGGGCGGGCGTGCTACTTTATCTGAACCAAGAAGGACGCGGCATTGGCCTTGCCAACAAAATGCGCGCCTATTCGTTGCAAGATCAGGGCTTTGATACGGTCGAGGCCAATCACCGCCTTGGGTTTGAAGATGACGAGCGTGATTTTCGGATCGGCGCTGAAATCCTCAAACGGATGGGGTTTCACTCGGTTCGCTTACTCACCAACAACCCTGCAAAGGTCGCACGGATGGAAGAAGCGGGCATTCAGGTCGTGGAACGTGTGCCGCTGAAGGTTGGCGAAAATCGTCATAACCATCACTACCTTGCGACGAAGGCCGCGAAATCGGGACATTTGCTTTAGGATTTGGCGAACCGCAGTAGGATCGCGCCAGTCAACGTCATGAACGTGGACAGCACTTTGGCAAGATCCAGCCGTTCCTTCATAAAGAACACGCCGATAAACAGCGCGAATATGATGCTGGTTTCACGTAGGGCCGTGACCAATGCTATGGGCGCCTGGGTAAAGCCCCAGACCACCAGCGAATATGCGGCAAAGGATGCAAAGCCGCCCAGAACGAACGTGCGCGCGCCCTCGCGCGGCAGACGTGTCAACACACCGGGACGTTGCCAGCGCAGGTAGATCGCGAAAATCACAGCGTTTGAAAGCGCCAGCACACTATAGAATCCAACCGCCGTGCCAGCGACCCGCGCGCCCATGCCATCAACCAGCGAATATCCGGCAATGAAACAGCCCGTCACCACGGCCAACGCTGCCGCTTTGTGATTGCGCCCGCCACCATGGCTGCGCACAAGACCAAGGCTCAGGATACCTATCCCGATCAAAAGCACGGCAATCGTTTCGGCCCATCCTAGTCGCACATTCAAGAACAGCACCGACACGGACGCGACGATCAGCGGGGCAATGCCGCGCGCAATGGGATAGACTTGGGTCAGGTCGCCGATCTTGTAGGAATTGATCAGGAACACCTGATAGCCAAAGTGCAGAACCATACCACCCGCCAGATATGGCAGGCTCTCGACAGTTGGTAACGGCACAAAACACAGCGCGATCAACGCAAATGGCGTGTGACCAATGATAACGGCCGCCGTGCTAAGGGTCGTGTCCTTACCGCCTTTGGCCATCGCATTCCAACTGGCGTGCAGAATGGCGGCAATAAGAACGGCGATGATAACCTGTGTGCTCATTTTTAGACCTGATCAGGCAGCCAGACAATTGGCAACTCATTGATACGGATCAAAGCAGAAACAACCAGCCTGAGACATGATTGGCTGAACGGAGGAAAACCCATGAAGTCCTATGACACACGCAAAGCTGACCTAGATAAACGTCGCGCCGAGTTGGAGCAGCGGATGATAGAGGCCGACAAAGAGCTTGATTCTCACACCAACAAGGATTGGGAAGACGGTGCCACCGAGCGCGAGCAAGACGAAGTCTACGAAAGCATCGGTCACGCCGCGCGCACCGAGATTGAACAGATTGACGCAGCCTTGGTGCGTCTTGCAGCGCAAGAATACGGTTTCTGCGTCAAATGCGGCGACGAAATCAGCGATCAACGGCTCGACTTGCTGCCCGCCACGCCGTTCTGCAAGAACTGCGCCACCTAGCGCAGCGCGCGCGCCTCGCCTAATGTCGCGACCATGACACCGTTTGATATGATCGTGACACCGACACACCTGCGCTTCTTGGGGCGCAGGTTTCCTTGCACGTGGGGCAAAGGTGGGATCACCGACCACAAACGCGAAGGCGACGGGGCGACGCCGCGCGGGAAACACCGACTTGTTGGCATGCTTTACCGCCCTGACCGCATGGCAAAACCCACCGCGTGGGCCGTGCCGATCCGTCCCGGTGATCTTTGGTCGGATGATGTGAAAGACGCCGCCTATAATACAATAGTGCGTGTGCCACACTTATATAGCCACGAACGGCTGGATCGCGCGGACCCGCTCTATGATTTGGTGATCGTGACTGATTGGAACTGGACCGACGCTGTCAAAGGGTGCGGATCGGCGATCTTTATCCATCAATGGCGTCGCGCGGGCTATCCGACCGAGGGGTGCATTGGACTAAGGCGCGCTGATCTTCACTGGATCGCGCCGCGCATTCGCAACGATACCCGCCTGATCGTGCTTTAAGCAGGCACCCGTTCGCCGAAAATCGCTGATCCGACGCGGATATGCGTGGCACCCAGCGCAATTGCGCGTTCAAAGTCGCTGCTCATCCCCATGGACAGTCCCGCCAGCCCGTTACGCGCGGCAATCTTGGCCAGCAGGGCAAAGTGCAGCGACGGTTCTTCATCCACGGGCGGTATACACATGAGACCGCGCACAGGCAGATCCATCGCCAGCGCGTCCTTTATAAACCCATCGGCATCGGCGGGCAGAACACCGGCCTTTTGCGGTTCCTCGCCAGTGTTCACCTGCACGAACAAATCAGGACAGGTGCCCATCTCTTGGGCAAGGCGCGCAATGGCGGCGGCCAGCTTGGGGCGATCAAGGGTATGAATGGCCTGCGCAAGCTCCATCGCTTGGCGTGCCTTGTTGGTTTGCAGTGGCCCGATCAGGTGCAGCGCAATCCCATCAAAGGATTCGCGAAACGCGGGCCACTTGCCTGCGGCCTCTTGCACGCGGTTTTCGCCGAACACGCGGTGGCCTTGGTCAAGAATCGCTTTCACCCGCGCGTCCGGTTGCACCTTGGAAACGGCAATCAGCGTGGTTGACCCAAGAGCGCGGCCGCTGGCGGCTTCTTGCTTGGCGACTTGTTCGCGTATGTGTTGCAGGGTCATTCCCAGCCTCCTGTTATCGCTTGGGTTTTCCTTATGAGCATGGACATAAGCGGCAAACGCGCGCCTGTCATGGGCAAAACCACGCAAAACCGTGTGTGGCCCTGATGCATCATATTTTTCGAACGACCCCGGATTGGGCGCAATTGACTTGAGTGACGGGACCGTTGCGCGCAAATACATCCTCAATGCTGGGCTATCTGGCATTCACGAGAATGCAAAACACGAGGGAATATATCCATGAAAAGCATCCTTCTCGCCTCAACTGCCGTAATCGCCCTTGCTGGCGCTGCCGCAGCTGAAGTTTCCTTTGGTGGCTCCGCTACCTTGGGCTTCAACTCCAACTCCACATCCGGTAACGACGGCTTCTACTGGGACGCAGGCGTTTCTGTGACCCTGTCGCAGACACTGGACAACGGCCTGACAGCTAGCGCGACTTTCGACCTGTCGGTCTTTTCGTCCTCGCTCAACAACGCATCCCCCTACGGCGTCTCCGCTTCCGGCCTCGTTCTGTCGCTGGTTGCCGAAAATGCTGGCCTGTACTTCGGTGATACCGGAATGGCAGCAGGCAAGCACTGGGCTTCTGCCGGTGACATGGAAAACGACGGCTTCTCGGCAACAGACGGTGACACCGTTCTGCGCGGCGACATGGCCGTTGCTGGTTGGGATGCGTCTGTGTCCTACATCTTGGATACTGGCACCGGTGACCTTGCCCAGCTTTCAGTTGGTGCCTCCGGCGCATTCGGTTCTGTAAACGTTGCTGTGGCTTACCAAGCTGAAGACACAGACGTTGGTACAGCTGGCGGCGACTTCAACCCTGACAATGTCTTCGGTCTGTCGGTTGGCACATCGTTCTCCGGCGCTGACGTGACATTCGCATACGCGTCAAACGTCACAGCCGGCGACAACTCGATCGGTATTAAAGTTGCTTACCCTGTTGGTCCCGTCACTCTGACTGGATACTTCGTGTCCGAATCTGCGGGCGCCGACAACTGGGGCATCAACGCAGCCTACGCAAACGGCCCAATCGCTGTTGCGCTGGACTTCCAGAACGACCAAGGAACCGAGCTTTGGTCCCTCCAAGGTTCTTATGACGTTGGCAACGGTCTCGTAGTTTACGCTGGTCTTGATGACAACGGCGACGACTACTACGTTGGTGGTGCTTATGACCTTGGCGGCGGCGCTTCCTTGCTGGTGTCCTATGCTGACGACAGCGACGGCGACGAGGGCGGCGACGACGATATTGGTGCGAACGATTACCAAGTCGGTACAACTGTTGAAGTATCCTTCGCGTTCTAATCGAACCTGAAGTTACGCTAAAAAAGAGAGAGCGGTCCTTCGGGGCCGCTCTTTTCTTTTGGGGCGCTGACACTGTATGCAGATGCAAATGGTTTCCAACGCAGGCAGCAACATGGCAATGATGAACAAACAAGCGCTCGATCAGGCATTCAACCGCGCCGCAGCCGCCCACAAAGCGGGCAATCTGACCGAAGCAAAATCAGGTTTTGAACGTATCGTCAAAGCCGTGCCCCAGATGGCCCAAGCACGATTTCAGCTCGCCCGCATCCTGCTCGAGGCGAACAGGGCCAAAGATGCTGTTGCCCACCTTGCCGCCGCGCGCGCGTCAGCCCCCAAACAGCCCCCTGTTTGGCAGCTTAGCGCGGTTGCCTTGGGTGTCCTTGGTGACGCAACCAAGATCGAAGCCTTCAAGATCGAATTGAACGCCGCGCCCATCCCGCCCGCCGCCAAAGCAGAGCTGCTGGCGAAAATGGCAATTAATCGCCCACCTGAATTCGGCGGCGCAAGCAAAGCAGAGATGGATGCGGTGATTGCCGCCCTTATGGATCGCGATGGTCCACGCGCCCTTGAATTGGCGACAAAGCTGGATTCCACCTATCCCGGCACTGCATTGATCATGAACACATTGGCGACTGCTTATGAACACAGCGACGATAGCGCATCTGCTGACGTCATCTATCGCCGCGCCATCATTCAAGACCCTTATGCCGTTACCGTGCGCGCGAACTACGCACGCTTTCTAAGCGAAAATGAACAATTCAACCCAGCTTCTATCCAACTGAACCGCGCAACCGAACTGCAGCCCGAAAACCCCAAACTGCACGCGTTGCTAGCAATTGCCCTGTGCGAAACCCGTCAAGGGCTGCGCGCAGAACAGGCCGCCAAACGCGCGCTTGAACTTGACCCCAACGAAACTGCGGCCAAGACCGCCCTCGCTAATGCCTATTCAATCAACAACAAACCTGAAAAAGCACGCGCCCTGTTCGACTCACTTGTCGCCGCAAACGAGGGAATGCCACAGTCCCTGATTTATCGCGGCAACCATTTCCAGCAGGCAGGTGATTTCGCCAAAGCCAGCGCCGATTACATCGCCGCCGTGCAAGCCCACCCTGAAATGACGGGGCTTTACTACCAGATCGCAATCGGGCGGAAATTCACCATTGATGACCCGATCATCCCGATCATCGAACAGCGCGCCGCCCAACAGCCCGCCGACGCGCCAGACGCCAATTTGTCTTTTGCCCTCAGCAAAATCTACGAGGACACCAAGCAATATGATCGGGTCTTTGCACATCTGCGGCGCGCCAACGATGCCGTTGCGCAAGATTGGGATGTCGCGGCTTATACCAAGCGTGAACACCATATCCACAAAATGGCCGATAAAGCAGATTTGCCTGCGCTATCCAAAAACATCGACAACGACTTTGCCCCGATCTTTGTCACCGGCCTGCCCCGCTCTGGCACGACGCTGACTGAACAAATTCTGGCGGCACACACGACTACAACGGGCGTCGGCGAGGCGCTTTGGTCAAGAACCGCATTGCACGAAGTCCTCACTGACCGGAATGCCGAAAAGCGTTCCAAGGCAGACCTGAAGTCCATGCTGCAAAAAGCCGGGTCCGAATACGCGCGCATGGCGCAGGATGATTTTCCATCTGCCGGACGCATCGTTGACAAGGCACTTAGCAATCACGAGCACGTCGGTCTTTTGAAGGCCGCCATGCCCAAGGCCCGTATCGTCATTCTCAAACGTGATCCACGCGACAATTTGTTGTCGATTTACAAGAACAGATTTGCAGCCAACGGATTGAAATACAACACTGATTTGCGCGCGCTTGCATATTACTATTCCCGTTTTCTGAAATGGCTCGACTATTGGCAGGACCAATGGCCCGACAGTTTCTACACGCTAGACTACGACAAACTGACCGCTGATCCCGAAGGCGAAACGCGCAAACTGCTCGGCTATTGTGGGTTGGACTGGCAAGATGGCGTGCTCGACTTTCACAAGGGCGACAATAATGTGCGCACACTGTCGGTTTATCAGGTGCGTCAGCCCATTTATCGCAGTTCCGTGCGCGGCTGGGAGCGTTATAAAGACGATCTTGCCCCGCTTTTCGATGCGCTTGAGGAATTTGGTGTACCATTGCCAGACTAACACGCGCGACAGACTCTTGTGAGGACTGGCAACATTGGCTAGGTATTAACTGGTAAATACATTGGGGGCCGGACTTTGGCACACTTCGTTTCATTTCGTTCTTTCATCGCGGTCGGCGCACTGGCCGCACTAACGGCTTGCGGCAGCATCGGCAGCCTTGGCGCGAGCAATCCATTCGGCAGCATCGGCAGCCTTGGCATTTCCGGTGGTGGCGGCGGCGGTGATACCGCAACCCGCCAAGCCGTGCGCACACGTGGCGCCGAAAATGTTGCCGTGAACCGCTATCTATGGGCCGCGTCGATTGATGTGCTGAACTTCTTGCCGATCGAAAGCGTCGATCCGTTTACCGGCGTTATCTCGATGGGATATGGCACCCCTCCCGGTGGCAGCCGTAGCTATCGCGCCACGATCTACATCACCGATCCGGCACTTGATGCGCGTTCGCTCAACCTTTCGCTGCTCACCCGCGGCGGCACTGCAAGCGTTGAAACAACCCGTGCCGTCGAGGACGCTATCCTGTCGCGCGCGCGCCAGCTTCGTATCGCTGACGGCAGCCTTTAGGCCCGCACGGCAACATTCTTAACGACCACGCCGGGCCTGCAACACGCCCGGCGTTTCCCATTCAAGGACCATGAATATGTCCCGCTACTCCCCCGCCGAAATCGAAGCCAAGTGGCAAGCCGCTTGGGACAAGGCCGGCACCTTCAAGGCCGTGCGCAGCGCGGACAAGCCGAAATATTACGTGCTCGAGATGTTCCCCTACCCATCGGGCCGTATCCACATCGGCCATGTGCGCAACTACACGATGGGCGACGTGATCGCGCGCTATAAACTGGCGACGGGTCACAACGTTCTGCACCCGATGGGATTTGATGCTTTTGGCATGCCCGCCGAAAACGCGGCGATGGCGTCCGGTGGCCACCCCAAGGATTGGACCTACCAGAACATCGACGACATGGTCGCGCAGATGAAACCGCTGGGCTTTGGCCTTGATTGGTCGCGGATGTTCGCGACCTGTGATCCGGAATATTACGGCCAGCAGCAGGCGCTTTTCATCGACATGCTTGATGCGGGTCTGATTGATCGCAAGAACGCTACCGTCAACTGGGATCCGGTCGATATGACCGTGCTGGCCAACGAACAGGTTATCGACGGCAAAGGCTGGCGGTCCGGGGCCGAGGTTGAACGCAAAGACCTGACCCAGTGGTTCTTCAAGATTTCCGACATGGCCGAAGAACTGCTTGAGGCACTTGACGAGTTGGACGATTGGCCCGCCAAGGTCAAACTGATGCAAGCTAACTGGATCGGTAGATCACGCGGTCTGCAGCTCGCATTTTCGCTGATCGACGGCCCCGTTGGTCATGATCACGTCGAGGTCTACACAACCCGCCCTGATACACTGATGGGCGCGTCGTTCATCGGGATTTCGCCCGATCATCCGCTCGCTAAACAGCTAGAGCAGGGCAACGCCGAACTGGCCGCGTTTAACGACGAGTGTCGCAAGGGTGGCACGACCGAAGAGGCGCTTGAGAAGGCCGAAAAGCGCGGCTTTGATACGGGCCTTCGCGTGCGCCACCCGTTCGATACCGCTTGGGAATTGCCAGTTTATGTCGCCAACTTTATCCTGATGGACTACGGCACTGGCGCAGTCTTTGGCTGCCCTGCACACGATCAGCGGGATTTCGATTTTGCCAAGAAATACGATTTGCCGATCCTTCCCACATTTCTGCCATCCGAAGACAGCGACCCCGAACTGACCGAAGCCTTCGTGCCAACCAAAACCGATATGGTGCATTGGGTCGCGCCCTTTAACTGGGAGACAGCGACCACTGGTGCCGATGCGATCGACGCTGCGATTGATTTTTGTGAAACCAATGGCGTTGGCCAAGGTGTCACGAAATTCCGTCTGCGTGATTGGGGCCTGTCCCGTCAGCGCTATTGGGGCTGTCCGATTCCCGTGGTGCACTGCGACACATGCGGTGTGGTGCCCGAGAAAAAAGAGAACCTACCGATTGAGCTGCCCTATGACGTGACCTTCGACATCCCCGGAAATCCGCTTGATCGTCACCCGACATGGCGCGACACGCCCTGCCCGTCTTGCGGTGCCGCTGCGAAGCGCGAAACCGATACGATGGACACATTTGTTGATTCATCATGGTATTTCGCGCGCTTCACCTCGCCCCATTCGGCCACGCCGACCGATGCCGAAGACGCGGCGTATTGGATGAATGTCGATCAATACATCGGCGGCATCGAGCACGCGATTTTGCATCTACTCTATTCCCGGTTCTTTGCCCGCGCGATGCAAAAGACGGGCCATTTGCCCGCGACCGCGATTGAGCCATTTAACGCGCTGTTTACGCAAGGCATGGTGACGCACGCGATTTACAAGACGAACGGCGCGGATGGCCGCCCCGTCTATCACTACCCCGAATCTGTCGAATTACGTGATGGTGGTGGCTTCCTCAAGGATGGCACGCAGGTCGACGTTATTCCTTCCGCAAAAATGTCAAAATCCAAAAACAACGTCGTCGATCCCGTTGCGATCATTGACCAATACGGCGCGGATACCGCCCGTTGGTTTGTGCTATCCGACAGCCCTCCAGAACGTGACGTGGAATGGACAGCGTCAGGCGCGGAAGCCGCGTTCAAGCACCTATCACGCGTGCATCGTATTGCCGGTGACATTGCCGAGAATAGTGATGTGGCAGCCCCCGAAGCGGACGCGCAACTGATCCGCGAAATGCACAAAGCGATATTTGACGTGACGCAAGGCGTTGAATCCTTTGGGTTTAATGCCTCTATCGCCAAGCTTTACGGGTTTACTAATACCCTTGGAAAATCCAAAGCGGGCAAGGATGCCAAACGCACTGCTATGCGCACATTGGCGCAACTGATGTCACCGATGACGCCGCATCTGGCCGAAGACATCTGGGCCATGCTGGGCGGTGAGGGCCTGATTGCCAACGCGCCGTGGCCAATCGCCGACGAGGCGATGTTGATCGAGGACACCGTGACACTGCCGATCCAGATCAACGGCAAGCGTCGGTCAGAAATCGCCGTTCCGGCGGATATGCCCAAGGAAGAGATTGAAAAACTTGTGTTGGCGGACAAAGCTGTCGTGCGCATCCTTGAGGGGGCCGCGCCCAAAAAGCTGATCGTCGTGCCAGGTAGGATCGTGAATGTCGTCATTTAAATCACCGAACCCAACGCGCCGTGCCCTGATCCTTGGGGCGCTGGCCTTAGGCGGCTGCGGTTTTTCGCCGGTCTATGGAACGCATGGCAATGGCGGGGTTTTGCGCAATACGCTGGATGTAGAAACGCCCGCAACACGCGAAGGGTTTCGGCTGCGCGCCCGCGTCGAAGACCGCCTTGGCCGCGCTGCGGACCCACAATACCGGCTGCAAGTGACACTTGAAATCGGGGCTACCCCCATCGCGATCACAACGCAGCAGGACACGACGCGCTACAATCTGCCCGGTGTGGCGAACTGGGCCCTGATGGGTGCGAATGATGATACGCCACTTGCCACTGGGCGGGTTGATACCTTTACCGCGTATTCCGCCGCGGGCACCACAGTTGCCACCACCGAGGCCGAAGGCGATGCGCGCGACCGCCTTGCAGTGGCCCTTGCCGACTTGATTATCACACGTCTGATGATCGCCGCGCAGGGCCTGTGACCCGATGAAGCTATCCCCGCGCGATGCGCCCAGCTATTTCCGCAAACCTGATCCCGACCGCACGGGGCTATTGATCTTTGGCGCAGATGCCATGCGTGTGGCCACCCGCCGCCAAGAGGTCATTGCCGCGCTCGTTGGCCCCGAGGGTGAAGCAGAAATGCGCCTGACGCGGATCAACACCGGTGATCTTCGCAAAGATCCTGCGCTATTGGGCGATGCCGTTAAGGCACAAGGGTTTTTCCCAGGGGCGCGGGTTGCTTTTGTCGAAGGCGCGACTGATGCAATGGTCAAGAACATCGCAGCAGCCCTTGAGGATTGGCAAAGAGGCGATGCGCAGATCATTGTCACGGCCGGTCAGCTGACTGCAAAGTCGGCCCTGCGAAAACTGTTCGAGGGACACAACAACGCCTATTGCGTGGGGCTATATGACGATCCCCCAAGCCGCGATGAGATAGACGCAATAATCAAATCAGCCGAACTGCCCGAGGTTGGGCGCGATGCGATGGAGCAACTTACGGTTCTGTCGCGCACCCTTGAACCCGGAGATTTTCGCCAGACAGTTGAAAAGCTAGGCCTATACAAACGCGGTGATGACACTGCCGTCGATCTAGCCGACATTAATGCCTGCGCACCGCAATCAAGCGAGGCTGCGCTTGATGATGTGCTTAATATCGTGGCTGAAGCCCGCGCTGATCAGATTGGTCCGACTTTGCGCAAGCTTTATGCGCAGGGCGTTAACCCTGTTGCGCTTTGCATTGGGGCCAACCGCCATTTTCGGGCACTTCACACCGCGGCCAGCGATCCGGGCGGAGTGGGCGCAGGGATTGGCCGATTGCGCCCGCCTGTTTTTGGCCCGCGCCGCGATCGCATGGCGCGTCAGGCCAGCCAATGGGGCCGTGCCAAACTCGAAGAGGCGCTGAGCCATTTGATTGATACTGATCTACAGTTGCGGTCCGCCGATACTGCGCCACAACACGCCCTTGTGGAGCGGATGCTGATCAGGCTTGCGATGTTATCGCGACGCAAGTCCAGCTAGGCCGATCCGCTGGCAGCACCCCAGCCAAGAACCAAACAAAGCGCCAACCAGCCGCCATTCGATAACGATCACGCGATCGCCCCGCGAAAGCAGCGGAATCATCGCTGTTTCAGCAACACTTCCGGGCACCGGCGATAACCATCGAATACAGAGCGCCAGAAGATACAGGGCAAGTACTTGTGCCCCAGGACCTGCGATGATCCGGATAGCAAGAACGCCCAATCCAGGCGTCAAACCAAGGCGCAGCCTGTTAATACAGGCATTTCGATGCAGTAACCTCATCCATGAACCTCTTGGAGACAAGCATAGGCCAACACCAAGGCTTACCCTTTGTTCACAGATATCATTGCAGGATTAGCAAATTTCTGACCTTGGCTAACGCGCCGCGGTCCCACCGAGCGCCAGGCGCCAAGAAAGTGGCGCTGTCCGCCCAAATTACCGACCCGCACCGTTGTGGCATTCCTTCACGCCATATCTGACGCTATAGAACGATATACCCCACCGTGTTACCTGTAGGTTTGTAATGTCGATCTTGTCCCGCCTGTTTGGAAGTAAGCCGCAAGCATCTGTTGCTGGTCTGGGCCTGCCCTGTCCCGCACAGACAACTTATGTCGTTGGCGATATCCACGGCCGGGCGGACTTGCTTGAAACCTTGCTGGTTCAGATCGACGAAGATAGCGAACAATACCCCGACGCCGTTTGCATCTGCCTTGGAGACTATGTGGATCGCGGCGAAAATTCGGCTGCCACGCTCAAGACCTTGCAAGACTTGCAGACACAAATGCCCAAGACGCTTTTCTGCCTGATGGGTAACCATGAAAGGATGATGCTCGATTTTGTGGATCACCCCGAAAAACGCGGTGGCCGATGGCTTCGCAATGGTGGGCTGCAAACACTCGCGAGCTATGGCGTTTCTGGCATCACGGAAGCGACCTCGGAAGAACGTATCATTGCCGCGCGGGACCAGTTCCTTGATGAGATCGACCCTGTGATGCTGGACTGGGTTCGCAAGTTGCCCTTGCAATGGGACAGCGGCAATCTGATCGTTGTTCACGCAGCCCTTGATCCAAACCTAGCACCAGAAGCGCAAGACGACCGCGTGCGAATCTGGGGCCATCGTGATTTTACAAATCTCCCGCGGCAGGACGGACGATGGGTTGCCCACGGCCATACGGTCACCGAAACGCCATTTTTTGGCGCAAGTCGGATCGCTGTAGATACCGGCGCTTATTATTCCGGCGTGCTTACTGCAGCCAAGGTCAGCCCGACGGGCGCAGTCGAATTCTTGCACACCTAGTCGACGATAAGTTGACACAACGTCCCGCAACACCCAAACCTAAACCCAAACCCAAAGAAAGCAACGAGGTCTGAGCGATGAGAATTGCAGTAATTGGTACCGGATATGTTGGCCTTGTTTCGGGTGTTTGCTTTTCGGACTTCGGCCACGACGTGGTTTGCGTGGATAAAGATCCCGTAAAAATAGAAAAGCTGAACGCTGGCCAAATACCGATCTACGAGCCGGGCCTCGAAGAACTGATGGCCAAGAATGTCGATGCGGGCCGTCTTTCTTTTACGCTTGATTTGCCCAGCGCCCTTGAAGGCGCCGAGGCGGTTTTCATCGCCGTTGGAACGCCGGCGCGACGCGGCGACGGGCACGCTGATCTGAGCTATGTGATGGCCGCCGCCGAGGAGATCGCAAGAATAACTAAGGATTACATCGTCATTGTCACCAAATCGACTGTGCCGGTTGGTACAAATCGCAAGGTCAAACAGACAGTCCACAAGGCCAACCCGGACCTTGACTTTGATGTGGCTAGCAATCCTGAATTCCTGCGCGAAGGTGCGGCAATCGACGACTTCATGCGTCCCGACCGCGTGGTCATCGGCGTGCAGACCGACCGCGCCGCCGATATTATGGCCGAAATCTATCGCCCACTGTTCTTGCGCGACTGTCCGATCGTCAGAACCGATCTGGAAAGCGCCGAGATGATCAAATACGCGGCCAACGCATTCCTTGCGACGAAAATCACCTTCATCAACGAAATCGCTGCTCTCTGCGAGCGCACCGGCGCTGATGTAAAAGAGGTCGCCAAGGGCATGGGGCTGGATGGACGTATCGGGAACAAGTTCCTGCATGCCGGCCCCGGATATGGCGGGTCTTGCTTTCCCAAGGATACCAAAGCGCTGGCTCGTATCGGTCAGGATCATGCCGTTCCGATGCAGATCACCGAGGCCGTGATCAAGGTCAACGATGAGATCAAACGCAGCATGGTCGACAAGCTCCTCGACCTTTGTGATGGCAGCTTTAACGGCAAGGTCATCGCGGTGCTTGGCGTGACGTTCAAACCCAACACCGACGACATGCGAGACGCGCCCGCGCTGACGATCATACCCGCACTCGTGGGTGGCGGCGCCAAAGTGCGTGTTACAGACCCCCAAGGGCACCATGAGGGGGAGGCCCTGTTGCCCGGCGTGAACTGGGTCGAAGACGCCTATAAGGCCGCGCGCAATGCTGACCTTGTTGTCTTGCTGACAGAATGGAACGAATTCCGAGCGCTGGACCTTGAAAGGATTGCCAAACATATGGCGACGCCACGGATGGCAGATTTGCGCAATGTCTACGAAGGCAAAGACGCGCGCAAAGCTGGCTTTGAATCCTACGTTTCAATCGGGCGGCGTCCGCTTCATTCGCATACCGATTGATTCAAAATCATCTGAAACGCCAATATTGCGCCACGATTTCGCCCGACCAAAAGCACAAGGGTTTGACAGCTAATCCCCATTACGATTGCATCAATTGGGGTGATAGCATTGTCCGTATTCAATCACGTCTCAACGGTTGAGACTGGTCCGCATTTGGATGGAATCAGCGCACTCGCACACGCGATCATCACGGGGAAAACATACCTTTATACAGCGAGCAAGGCTGATGGCGGACTTGCGGCCTATCTGCTGGATGCCAATGGCACTACATTTCATGATCAGATCGGCGCAGGGGCGAACCGCGGAACATATGGCATCAACGATCTGGATGTGGTGACGATTAATGGGCAGGATATCCTCGTGCCATCCGGCAGCTATGATGATCGGCTTGCATTTCACAAGTTGGACAGCTTCGGCAATTTTAACGGTGTGACGATCCTTGGCGCTAGCCCGTCTTTGATTGGCGGCCTAGATCATTCGGTCACGCTTCAGGTTGCGGGTAAGACATTCATGGTGTCCTCGCAACTTGGTCAGGCAGGTTTCCAAGCCTACCAGATCCGCGATGACCTCTCGCTCGAGCACAAAAGCACTTGGGGCGACACAACCAACACCTATGCTGGCGATATTTCGGCGCTGACTTCTGCGACCTTAGACGGGCGCAGTTATTTCTTTGCGGCTTCGGGGCAGGATGCCGGTGTGACATGCTATTGGATGGGCCAATGGGGCAACGTTAAGGACCGCGGTTCTGCCGGCGTTTCGGACGGGCTTTGGGTCTCGGCGCCCAGCGCCTTGGAGACCGCGACCGTGGACGGCAAGCTATACCTGATCGTTGGCGCGGCAGGCAGCGGCACCCTTAGCGTGCTGCGAGTCAATAACTGGGGCAGCCTGTTCATCGAGGATCATGTGATGGATGCCCTTGATACACGCTTTGCCGGCGTCAGCGCGCTTGAGACATTCAGCATCGGCAACCGTACCTTCCTCTTGGCTGGCGGTTCCGATGACGGCCTCAGCCTGTTCGAAATGGAACCGGGCGGAAGCCTGTTTCACATCGAGAGCATCCCCGACGAATTGAACACCACGCTGATGAATGTCGAAGTAATCTCTGCCACTGTGATCAACGGCGAGGTGCATGTCTTTGTCAGCGGATCACAAGCCGGCTTCACCCAGTTCACAATCGACATGGGCAATATCGCCAACATGAAATCCGGCACTGACAACGACGACATAATCAACGGCAACGGCCAGAATGATCTGATCGCTGGTAAAGACGGCAACGATACACTGGATGGCATGGGGGGCGATGACCGGATCATCGACGGCGCGGGCGTCGACACGATGACGGGCGGCGCGGGTGCGGATGTGTTCGTTTTCATCGATGATGGTCGGATGGATACGATCACCGACTTTGAAGCAGGCACCGACAAGATCGACCTGCGCGACTTTCCGATGCTCTATTCCATGGGGCAGTTCGACATGATCCAAAAAGGCTATGGCGTCTTGATCACCATCGGTGACGACCGCTTTCGGATCGAAGCGGATAGCAGCCAGTTGCTGATTTCCGACCTGACCACCGACGACTTTTTATTCTAGCACCCGAGGGGTGACGGCTTACAAAATAGTATCGATGCGTTCGTTTCTTTTTATCGCAATTCTTATGGAAATTGGCCCTCTTCGGGCCACCAAATCTTAACCAGCATGGCGCTAGCAATACGGCATGATTACTTGCCGGCTCAGCCTATTCATATTCGTCGCGGCCCTCGATGCGAGGTCAAATTTCGTGCGCCCTATTCTATGACGCACGCGCTTATCGCCATACCAACCCTGAACGAAGCAGGCACAATTGCGCATGTCTTGGCTGATCTCTTGGCAGATGACCATCGCTTCCCGATTGTCGTGTTCGACGGTGGTAGCACCGATTGCACCTGCGATATCGTCAACGATTTTGCGCGCCAGCATCCGCAAGTCCGCCTTTTGCACAATCTCGAACGCACGCAAGCACGCGCGATCAACGCGGCTGCCCGCATTGCACAGCAGCAAGGGGCACAAGTTCTTGTGCGAGTGGATGCACATGCGCGTTATCCAAAGGGATTTGTCAGCGCGCTTGTGCGGACAATTCAGGAAAGGGGCGCCGACAGCATTGTGACTCCGCTTATCGCGATTGATCACAGCGAGCCGTGGCCGCATGCCGCTGCGGTATTGCAACGATCCTGGCTTGGCAACGGCGGTGCGGTGCATCGCCGGACCACATCACCCGGATGGGTCGATCACGGACACCATGCGGCGTTCCGGCTTTCCGCTTTTCTGGCACTCGGCGGATACAATACCGACTTTTGCGCGAACGAAGACGCCGAATACGACCATCGACTGACGCAGGCAGGCGGGCGCATTTACCTCGATACAAACCTGCCCGTCCTATATCTGCCCCGCGCTTCTCCCGCAGCACTTTTTGCACAGATGCGGCGCAACGGTTTCTGGCGCATGCATATGCTCCGCCACCACAACCTGCGCCCTGCTTTGCGGCAGCTCTTACCTTTGTTCGCGACAGCTCTGTGCCCATTCTCTGCAATTGCGGGGATCGTTTGGGCACCCTTTGCGATCCCGGTAATGATCTATCTGATTGTGGTTGCCGTCACCGCCGCCACCGTCGCAAGAAAAACGCCGGCGCTGGTCCCGCGCGTCATGTTGCTCGCCATTTTTATGCATCTCGGATTCGGCCTTGGCGGATTTGCAGCCATGCGGGTTGAACGTCGACCATATCAATCGCGGCAACTTATCGCATGACCATGCCAAATCTGTTCCTTGTCGCGGCCCCGCGCACCGGTTCTACGCAACTGGCACATTGGTTGGCCAGCCATCCAGATGTGAACCTGTCCTTGGTGAAGGAGCCGAATTTTTTCGCAGCGCACGAATTCGATCCCGACTATGTGACTGCGTCTCACCTTAATGATATTGACCCAACCCGACGCGTTTCACGGCCAACGCAATTCGCTGTGTTTCGTGATCCCGACCGCTATGCAGCACTTTTCGATGACATGACGACGCCATGGCGGATGGACGCATCAACCAGCTACCTCAGTTGCCCCGAGGCACCAGCCCGTATCCACACGTCCTGCCCCGGTGCCAAGGTGATATTGCTGACGCGTGACCCTTTCACACGCGCAATATCACACTACAAACTCGCGCAACGCACAGGGCGAACACGCGCGCGGCTTGGCGATGAAATCGCGGCCGAACTGACGGGACAGTTACCACTCGCGGCCCGATATCTGCTGCGCCCTTCCCAGCAGGAATGCGGCGTTGCACGCTTTAGGGCCGCATTTGGCGATCAATCCCATCATCTTACATTTGAAGATATGGTCGATTCTCCTCGGCTTGCGCTCGATCAAATCGCCCGCTTCCTTAGCATTGATCGGCACGGCTTTGATCTGACAGCCAAGGCGCGCAATTCAGGCGCTGAACCGCGTTTCGCGCGACTGAACGCGGCCCTTCTTCGTTGCGGGTTGAAAACACAGATTCGGCGCGCACTGCCGCTTTGGGCAAAGCCGCATTTGCGGCGATTGTGGTTCGATGAAACCCGCAATGCCTTCATCCATCCCAATGACATCGCTGCGCTTAGAACCGCACTGGAGTCGCCATGCGAATCCTGATCGCGCAGGCCAATGCGGCCGCCAAAGGAGGGGCTGAAAACTATGCTGACTCGCTGCGCCGCGTTTTGGTCGATGATGGTCACGCCGTCAGCACGATTGATATCAGCGGCCACACCCCCAGCGGCACCCGCCCAACCCCGCGATCAATTCGGTTTCCAAATTGTGCGCTTTGGAATTGGGCACAGGTGTGTCGTGTATTGCCAAAGGCCGCGCAGTCCTATGACCGCGTGGTTCTTGCCTATGGTGAGGGGCCGAAACTGCCCATTCCGAGCCTTACGTTAAGGCATTCGCCAACCTTGTTTTCAACAAATACAGCACTGCTTGGCTGCATCGGCGCCCGCCCAACGATGGCCCGTCTAAGCTACATCCGTATATGCGCGCGTCTTGCCGGACCGCGCGCACAGCAACACGAAACCACGACCATCACTAATACCGCATGGACAGCCGATATGATCGCGCGGCACACAAATTTTCACGCCGACGGGGTTCTTTATCCCAAGGTCGCCATACCATCGCCAACCGTTGCGGCGCGGCGGCCCTTCCGCATACTGATCCTTGGCCGGATTGTTCCCAACAAACGCATCGAAATGGCGATCGAAATTTGTGATGCATTGCGCTCCCAAGGCTTCCCCATCGAGGTCGAGGTTTTGGGCCGTGCCAACTGTCGATATGCGCGTCGACTTCTGGCGCGGCTCGCGGGGCGCGCTCATGTTTTGCTTTCCCCCAATGCCGACACGGCAACCCGCGCGCGCGCCTTGTCCCAAGCCCGGTTTGGGCTGCACATGTTTCAAGGTGAGCATTTCGGAATTGCCGTTGCCGAAATGATCCTGCACGGCGTCGCACCGCTTGTTTATGACGACGGCGGTGTCTGCGAATTGGTGGGTGACACGCGGCTGCGTTTTCGCGACCATCACACGGCAACCGCAAAGCTGGCAGCGCTTTGTATGCGCCCTGATTTGGTTAATGAATTGCTGTGGGGGATGCTGCGGGGCCCTGCGTTGCGCAATGCACTCAATTTCGACGTTAATGCACGCGATTTGACCCGCGATTGGCTTGCATCAGAAAGGGGGTGCCATGCCGCACAATAGCCGGTTGGTTTCAGCTTGGGCATTTCTGGCGGGGTTCTTCTTATGGCTACCTGCTGTCGGCCTGTCGTTCCTGCCCTTGCCGCTTCAACCGATGGATATTCTGGTCCTTGCTGGCTCCCCATTGATAGCCTTGCAATGGCGATCGTTGGGTGCGGGAACGGGCATGATCGCCCTGACGTTTATCGCGTCCGTTTGCCTTAGCTTCGTAGTCGTCGGAGGCGAGGCTCTGGCCCTGCTTCACGCACTTGTTCTTGCGCTACCGTTCTTGTTGCTTGTCAGTATCGTCGCACGATTGCCCGACGCGCGCGGCTTTTTTCTGGTGGGATTTCTGCTTGCCTCTGCTGCTTCTGTCGGGCTCTTTTTTGCCCAACTCGCAATCGGCGCCGAAGCGCTTGATTTTCGCACAAACGATGCATTTAGCCTTCCACCGCAGTATCTGCGCGGCTTTGCATTTTTTCCCGAAGTATCAACCTATGCGACGCACAGCATCATCGCACTTGCGGTTTGCCTTTGCGTTCTGTGGCATCCAAACGGCAGCAAACGCTGGCGTGGCGTGTTGAAACTGTTGGCATGTGCGCTCACTGCCGCACTGCTGTTCAGCCGCTCAACAAGTTTCCTGGTCATCGCCCCGATGCTTTGTGCACTGTCGGCAGGCCAAGCTCGCAAGCTCGATTCACGCAGCATTCTGACGCTGTTACTTGTTTCAGGTATTTGCGTCGCAATTTTGATCGTCTTCTTCAATACGTTTTATACCGACCGCCTTGAAACCGCATCTGCGACGCGTTCGGCATCAATGCGATTTGCATCAGTCGTGGCGGGGCTTTCACCGCTTTGGCGCGGCGAAACTTTTGGCGTCGGGCTTGGCGAAAATCATGAAATCCTCCGCCGTGCATTTGACATTGGTCGCGCCCTTGACTTGCGGTTCGGGCAACTGCCCAAAGGCGTAAACTCACAGATCATCGCCCGCATATTTGAAGAGGGCTGGCCTGCTGTCCTAAACATTGTGGTGGGGATGACGTTCTTGCTACGCGGGGTTCTGAAACGCTCTGCTGATCCGGTCGTTGCCGCACTGATGGTTATTGCAGCAGGCAGCTTCCTGACAGCGCTGCTCGTCACTGGGTATCGTGGCATCTATACGAATTGGATCTGGTTGGCGGTTCCTGCCGCGCTGCTCGCGGCTCA
>CALAGN010000034.1 GCA_937891785.1 uncultured Octadecabacter sp. | reverse complement strand
ATTAAGCTCTTTGGACCTAATTAAAAGCAATGCATCAATGGAAGTGAATTAAAATGGCCATTCTCGAAGTCCCAGGCACCTATCCCACCATTGCTGCAGCAATGGCTGCAGCATCCCCAGGCGACACGATCAATCTGGCGGCAGGCTACGGTCCTGAAGTTGTTACCGTCACAGTATCCAACATCACTATCACTGGCCCAGACACCGCGACAGGCATAGACCTGACCATTGACGCTGGCGTTACTGGCTTAGTGCTTGGCGGGACCGCTCCGATCAACGTTACGGACTCGGGTACGGCTGACACAATCACTGGCAATGCCGGCGATAACGTAATCACTGTTACGGGCGGCATCGGTGATACGGTTGACGGTGGCGCGGGCGATGATCGGCTGGTGGTGGATTATTCTTCATCAGTCGGCGTCGTTACTGGAACTATGACCACCTTTACGAGCTCTGTCGGTACGGTTGGAATCACTGCCGGTTCGATTGAGCATTTTACTGTATTAACCGGCGGTGGCGTCGACACTATTACCCTTACCACTTCTGACGGTGACAATTATATTGACACTGGCGAAGGTGCCAGCACGGTCGTCGTCGGACACGGCGACAATGTGATTGTTGGTGGCAGCGACATTGATACGCTCACCTTTGGTGACGGCAACAACACCATCGATGCTGGTTACGGCACGATCGGGGCCAACACGATCACGGGCGGTTCTGGCAATAATACCTATCTTGGCAGCGACGGCATCGATACGATCGCCCTTGGTGGCGGCGACAACCGGATTGTGGCTGGAGACGGCGCAAACACGATCACGGTTGGCCCAACCTTCAACGGCAACAATGTTATTATTGCTGGCAGCGGCATCGACACCATCACCGTTGGGGGTGGCGACAACTGCATTGATGCTGGTTTCGGCACGACTGGCGCCAACACGATCACGGCAAGCGCGACTGGAACGGGCAACAATAGCATCCTTGGCAGCGACGGCATCGATACGATTGTCGTTGGACACGGGGACAACTATATTGCTGCAGGCGACGGGGCCAATACAATCACGGCGGGGTCGGGCAATAACTTTATCACAGCTGGCGACGGCATCGACACGATTACTGCTATGGGCGGTAATAACGTTATCGAAGCCGGGGACATCGGGGTTAACACGGTTACCACCGGCGTTGGTAACGACGTTGTTGAAACTGGTGGTGGTGCTGACGTCATCGACACAGGCGCGGGTGACGATATTATTAAGGACGCTGGCGGTGCAGGTTCTGTAGTTGCCGGCGCGGGACATGACCGGCTGATCTACGATTTTTCCGCATCGACAGCGCCTGTCACCAATACAGTTATAGACGTCGCCGGAACATCTTCGGGCGTTATGGGCGCAACCACCTATGCAGGTGTTGAGGAATTCCACATTACTGGCGGCAGTAACGCCGACAACATTACAACTGGCGCTGGTGCTGACGTTTTGGACGGCGGGGCCGGGGCCGACACGCTGACCGCTGGCGAAGGGTCCGACGTTATCTATGGCGGCGTTGGTGATGTTATCACGGGTGGCGAAGACGGTGATGGTCTCGACCATGACGTTCTGGTCCTAAACGGCCTTGGGGCAGGTACTCTTACATATGATACAGGCAGTACTGAAGACGGCACGTTTACCTTAAATTCAGGCGGTTCTCTGAGCTTCACTGGTATCGAGAGCATTGTTTTCGACGCCCCCACAATCACAACGGCTGAGGATTCACCTTTGGTGGGCGACCTCGGCGTGACAGTGGTCACGTTTGAAGTGGGCAATATCAACTATAACGCTGGCGATACTGCGTCCCGCACCGAGGGCGACCTGACGATCAACGCCAACGGCACCTACACCTTTACGCCGGCTCCAAATTACAACGGGCCAGCTCCGGTCATAAATTATACTGACGATACTGGCGAGACTACGCCTCTGTTCATTGAAGTTACCGCAGTTGATGAGGAGATCCCACACTGCTTCACTGGTGATGCACCGGTCGTGACGATCTTGGAAGATGCAAACGATGACGGCGAGATCACCGTTGCCGAATCGAGCGGTAAGATCAATGTTCAGATTACATTGCCAGGAGGGGCCTTTGCAGGCGATACCCTTACGATCACCAATCCCGACGGCACCACTACTGATGTAACTCTGACCGTCGATCAGATTGTTGCCGGTGAAATCCTCGTCGAGTTTGATGCCCCAGCCACGGGTGAGACCGTAACTATCTCTGCAGATGTCACCAGTATTGTGGGCACCTCTGGAACGGGTACTGACGCCGCAATGGTTGTCTGCTTTGTGCAGGGCACCCTGATCGCGACTGCAGACGGCGACATACCAGTAGAAGACCTAAAAGTTGGTGATCTTGTCCAAACCCTTGATCGCGGACAGCAACCGCTTCGCTGGGTAGGCCAACGCCATCTTGACGCCGGCGAACTGACCGAAAATCCCAATCTTCGGCCAATACGCATTCGCAAGAATGTTGTCAGCGCAGGAAACGGTGTTGGCGACTTGGTTGTATCACCACAACACCGTATTTTGGTTGCCTCTAAAGTGGCCCAGCGGATGTTCGGCAACACAGAAGTTCTGGTTCCGGCCAAACAACTGCTGGCGATTGAAGGGGTCGAAATCGCTGACGATTTTGAAGAGGTAACTTACTTTCACATCCTCTTTGATCAGCATGAAATCATCTATGCGAACGGCGTTCCATCCGAGAGTCTTTATCTCGGCCTTGAGGCGCAACGAAGCCTTACTCCTTCCGGTCGGGAAGAAATTCACGCCTTGTTCCCAGAAGTTACTTCACCGACCTTTATGCCCACGAATTGCCGTCCGATGATCACGAACAAGCGGGCCAGGCAACTGGCCCTACGTCATGCGAGTAATGGGAAGACTCTCTTGGATGCCCACAGTGCGCCTATTGCTAGCGGTCACATCACGGTAGATATTATGGCTGTTTCTTGAACAGTTATGGCATGAGTTTGCGCAGTCTTTCAGCGCTTTAAAAAGGGTGTTTTGCATCCCGGTGCTGACTAGGGGAAGCCGCTGGTTGTCGAGCTGGTGAAGCCCCTTATGTAACGGAACTTTGGTATACTGATCCCTATCCGGTGTTTTGCAAGATGCCGGATGGGGAAGGTTTTCGCCGTTAGCCCCATGAAAGCCCTATAATCTAAGAGCGGCCCAATGCAGCAAGTCTCCAATTGTCTCGCCTCACAGCTCCTCCGTAAACAAGATCACTGTTTGCTGGAAAATTTATTGTCGTATCGATTCTGCTTGGGATACTTTATTGAGGTCAAGTTCCAGCTGATGAGACGAGTTGAGCGTGTGGTTTTGGTACCAATCAACATGATGGGAACGATGATGGTTCGCACTACGACTGGTTGAAGAAAATTCAATGCTTACAATCGATTGCAAATCACCAATGGCAGTCCCTAGGGGAATCGAACCCCTCTTTCCAGGTTGAAAACCTGGCGTCCTAACCGATAGACGAAGGGACCGCAGTTGGTGAGCTGCTTTTAGGGAAAGCCCAAGATGAGGGCAAGAGGGTTTTTCGCGGTTTTCGAGGAAATTTTTCAGGGTGCGGAATTTGCGGGCGCGGCGTCTTCTAGTCGCAGTTGCACGCTCTGGCGACCCTGCCAAACGTTGATCTCCAGTCGCCCCGCCAAATGGAAACGCGCGCCGCCGTGTTGGGTCAGCATCACGCCCATTGGCCCGTCCATTGAACTGAACGCGATCGCATCAATCCGCGCACCCAAACCATCGCCAAAGCTCAGCTTAAGGTGGTCGGCACCCACCCGTTTAGTGAACATTATCTGGCAATCTGGAAAGGCAAAACGCGGGGCAGGGGCGCCGGCTCCAAAGGGCCCCGCCTGTTCGATCTGCTCGATCAATTCGACGGTTGCGGCACCGGGCATCAGGACGCCGTCCAGCTTCAGATCCGACGGACCAATGTCACCCGCGCCTTGCTTTTCCAGCAACTGCGCCAGTCGCGCCATCGCTGGCTCAAGCTGCGCGCGCGCCACACTCAGCCCGGCGGCCATCTTATGGCCCCCACCCTTGATCAGCAGCCCCTCGCTTGCCAGCCGCTGGATCGCCGCGCCAAGGTCGATCCCGTTGACCGACCGGCCTGACCCCTTGCCCTCGTCCCCATCCAATCCAATGACCACGGCGGGCCGGTTCGTGACTTCTTTCAGCCGCGACGCGACAATGCCAACAACACCAGGGTGCCAGCCTTCGCCAGCCGCCCAGACCAGTGGCGCATCAAAGCCGCGCGCTTCGGCCTGTGCCAGCGCCATCTCACGCACGCTGGCCTCGATCTCGCGGCGCTCCGTGTTTAGCTCGTCGAGCCGCTGCGCCATGGATTGCGCCTCGCGCGGGTCGGTGCTTGCGAGCAGGCGCGCACCAAGGTCGGCCTTGCCGATCCGCCCGCCGGCATTGACGCGCGGCCCCAGCAGAAATCCCAAATGATACGACGACGGTGTACTATCCATGCGCGCCACATCCGACAATGCCACAAGTCCCACACGCTGACGTCGCGCCATGACTGCCAGCCCTTGGCGCACCAGCGCACGGTTCACACCGATCAACGGGGCCACATCGGCAACCGTCCCAAGCGCCACCAGATCAAGTAGGGCAATCAAGTCGGGGCCCTTTTTGCCGGCAACGCGGAGCAGGCGGTTCACCTCGATCAGCATCAAGAACACTACACCGGCCGCACAAAGGTGCGCCAGCGCGCCGTCCTCGTCCTGCCGGTTCGGGTTCACCACAGCCACCGCATCGGGCAAAGTTTCCCCACCAAGGTGGTGATCTAGAACGACCACATCCGCGCCCACCGCAGCCGCAATCGGCCCATGCGATAGTGTGCCGCAATCCACACAGACGATCAGATCATGATCGCGGGCCAGCATCGCCATGGCCTCGTCGTTGGGGCCATAGCCTTCGTCGATCCGGTCCGGAATATAAAGCGTCGCCGTACGCCCCATATCGCGCAGCCACGAAATCAGCAGTGTCGCAGAGGTGGCACCATCCACATCGTAATCGGCAAAGATTGCGATACGTTCGCCCGCATCAACCGCCGCCAGAAACCGCCCCGCCGCCGCGTCCATATCGCGCAAGGATCGCGGGTCGGGCAGCAGATCACGCAGTTTTGGGTTTAGAAATGCCGCCACACCCTCGGCCACAACACCGCGCCGCGCCAGTGTATGGCACAGCGCCAATGGCAGGCCGGTATCCTGCGCCATGGCTTGGGCCGCACGATCCTGTTCAATGCTCGGACCCACCCAGCGCCTGCTATTGGCCGAGCCTTCCACACCCAAGAAAGCGCGCGCCGTATGTTGTGTCTCGTTCATCACATGACACCATATGTGTAGGGGCGCGGATTATCCACGCCCCATATCTCATCTTGCCCGAAATATCCCCGCCGGAGGCTCCGCCATCGGCAACAGGCTCACTTGGTTGGGTTGCGATACGACATGCGCCGCACAGATCCCGTCTTGGAGCGCATCAAAATCGTCTCGGCGGTCAGGTAACCGACCTCGCGTTTGATCCCCGACACGATTGAGCCATCGGTGACGCCCGTGGCGGCGAAAATCACATCTGCTGTGACCATGTCGTCGCGGGTGTAGACGCGATCAAAGTTTGTGATGCCTGCCTTTTTGGCGCGATTTCGTTCATCGTCATTGCGAAACATCAGGCGGCCGAACATTTGCCCGCCCATACATTTCAACGCCGCCGCAGCCAGCACGCCTTCGGGGGCGCCGCCGCTGCCCATATACATATCGATGCCGGTTAGATGCGGCTCGGCGCAGTGCATGACACCCGCGACATCGCCGTCGGTGATCAGGCGGATCGCAGCGCCGGTGTTGCGCAGTGCTTCGATCATGTCTTCATGGCGGGGACGCTCAAGAACGCAGACGGTGATATCCCCGGTGCTGCACCCTTTGGCAGAGGCAAGCGCGTTGACCCGCTCGGCGGGCGACATATCGAGGGTCACAACGCCCGTGCGAAACCCCGGCCCGATCGCCAGCTTGTCCATGTAAACGTCCGGCGCGTGCAGCATCGATCCGCGCGGTCCCATCGCAATCACAGTCAGGGCGTTTGGCATGTCTTTGGCCGTCAGGGTCGTGCCTTCAAGCGGGTCCAGCGCGATATCAACGCCCGGCCCATTGCCCGTGCCGACCTTTTCACCGATGAACAGCATAGGCGCTTCGTCGCGCTCGCCCTCGCCGATCACCACTACACCGGCGATATCGAGCTTGTTTAGCTCGTCGCGCATCGCATTCACCGCCGCCTGATCTGCGGCCTTTTCATCGCCGCGCCCGATCAGGCGGGCACTGGCCAATGCAGCGGCTTCGGACACGCGGGCAAGGCCAAGTGATAGCATTCTGTCATTAAAGTCATCGACCTTTGGCATGGGATCATCCTTTTGGGTTGGTTGTCCTTGGTCTAGACTGCCCAAGCCCTAAGGCCAAGCGATAGGCACGCAGGTATCGTCGCTAACATTGGCGTTTAGGACTGTTGGGCGCGCAGTTTGACCATACCATCAAGCAGAAGACCGACCATCAGCCCGTTCAGGCAGTGCCAGACGAAATGCGTCCCGTAAGCCCAGACATCGCAAAGTGCCATGTCGATGGTGCGAAACACCAGTGCCAAGGCAAAGGTGATAGTCGCGGCCCCAATCCACGGGGCCATCACGCTGTCGCGCCGCCAGCCCACAAACGAGAACACAAAAAGGGCCACCAAAGCAGGCGTATATTGCAGCGATCCGTTCAGAAGCGGCGGCGATGCTGCAGCGCTTGTGTAGCCCTCGCCAATGGCAAGCATCGCAACGATAACAACCGCCACAACGCTCAGCGCACCGATCGCGATTTTTCCGGGCCGGACGCCGCCGATCCGGTGAATGGCGACCAGAATAAAGATCGTCACGAAGATCCAGATCGGGATAACGTCAGCCAGTTCTGACCAGCGGTTTGCAAACGTGTGAAACAGGAACGATCCGATGCCGACACAACCCGCAAGCACGATCAGTATGGTTGTATCCGTCGCGCGCAGGTTCAGCCGTCGTGCGGTGCGCCACGCCAAAAGAGCGGCAATTACAAAGGCAAGATTGCTCAGCGCGTTCAGCGGTTCTGCCCAGAACGCAGCCGAAAGCCGCTCGCAGTAGATATCAACCGGCGCGAACCAGTCCAAATTCAGACCTCTTCGATGCGAATGGCAACGGGTTGGTGGACGACCACACCAGTATCCGCCATCGCGTCTAGGGCTTCGTCCAACCCGGTCCGCGTGGTTTTATGTGTGACGATCAGAACTGGTGCGCTGGTGTCATGGTGGCCATATTGGTGCATCCGGTCGATGCTGATACCGGCTTCGCCCAAAGCATGCGCAACTTTTGCCAAGGCGCCCGGTTTGTCGAGAAGTTGCATGCGCAAATAGTAAGGTGCAGGGATTGCGGCGCGCGCGGCGCGTGCTTTGCGCAAGGTCTTGGCCGGTTGTCCGAACGTAGGCAGGCGCACTCCGCGCGCAATATCCATCACATCACCCATCACCGCGCTGGCGGTTGGGCCTTCGCCGGCACCAGCGCCGCGCAGCACGATCTGGCCGACGGCATGGCCCTCAAGGACTACCATGTTTGTGCCGCCTTCAAGCTGACCAAGCGGCGAGGTCGCGGGCACGAGGCAGGGCGACATGCGTTGTTCCAAACCACGGCCCGTCATTTGTGCCACACCAAGTAGTTTAATCCGGTAGCCCATATCGGCGGCTTGGTGGATGTCATCAATGGTGATCGCGCCGATGCCTTCAAGTTCGACCGCGTCAAAATCAATCTGGGTGCCAAAGGCAATCGACGACAGGATTGCAAGCTTGTGTGCCGCGTCGATCCCGCCGACGTCAAGTTCGGGATCAGCTTCAAGAAAGCCAAGCTGGTTGGCCTCATCAAAGACCGCTTCGTAGGACAAGCCCGCGCTTTGCATCCGCGTGAGGATGTAATTGCAGCTGCCGTTCATCACACCCATGATCCGGTTGATTTCATTCGCGGCCAACCCTTCGGTCAGGGCTTTGACAACGGGAATACCACCCGCGACCGCGGCTTCGAACCGGATAACACGGCCTGCGGCTTCGGCCATTTCCGCGAGTTCCTGACCGTGATGTGCCAAAAGCGCCTTGTTGGCGGTAACCACATCCTTGCCAGCCGCCAATGCAGCCTCGACGGCGTCTTTGGCGGGGCCGGTGTCACCGCCGATCAATTCGACAAACACGTCCACATCGTCGCGTTTGGCCAGCGCGACCGGGTCGCCTTCCCAAGCGTAATCAGACAGATCGACATCGCGGTTCTTGTCCTTTGATCGGGCCGAGACGGCCGTAATAACCACTGCACGGCCGCTGCGTGCGGCAATAAGGTCTGCCTGCTTTTGCACGATCCTGACAACACCGACACCGACGGTTCCCAGACCGGCAATTCCAAGGCGTAGTGGCTGTGTCATGGTGCGGTTCCGTCTTGCTGAGTGTGATTTAAGAAGGCTGTTAGCGCGTTGGCAGCGTTACTGCAACGCGGCGATGTCGATCCCGCGTGCCATCCGGTCGCGCGTTGCACGATCAACAACTGGTCCTCGCAGGGCCGACGCCTGTGCCCGCAGCCGCGCAAGGCGGCCATCAAATCTGGCGACTGCCGCGAGACCCGTCTGTGCTGTGCCACCCGACTGGTCAACTTGTTCCAAGAGTGACGCAAGCGCCAGAACTGAAGGGTAAGGCGCTTCAAGCGCGGCCTGATCCAGCGCTACATCCAGTTGCGGAAACTGGGTGCAGGCGGTGCTGAGGCAAAGAATGGCAATCAGGGCAGGGCGCATGATGGGTCTTTTCGGGAAAAGTTGTGTGACAATACGAGCGGGCAAGGCCCAGATGCAAGGGTGTCAGTTTGGCGCGGGGAGATGATTTGCACCTTTTCAAATGAACAATTGTTCAGTTAAATGACACGATGGCACGCAAGACCGGATCACATGCGGATACGACCCGCCCTCGGGTGCGCGCAGCTGCCCTGCAACTGATCGCGCAACACGGGTTTGCCGCTGTTTCCATGCGCCAGATCGCCGCCAAGGTCGGCGTGCAGGCCGGCGCGCTTTATAACTACACCCCTGATAAGCAAACGCTGCTGTTTGATTTACTGCACAGCCACATGGATGAATTGCTGACGGCCCGTGCCGCCGCGGTACGCCAAGGCCCCGCGTGCCAGCAACTTGAGGGATTCATACGGTTTCATATTCGCTGGCACCTGCCGCGCGGGGACCAGGTTTTTGTGTCCTACATGGAGTTGCGCAATCTTACGCCTGAGAATTTTGCGCAAATCGAACAGTTGCGCCGTACTTATGAGGACGAGCTTGAGGCGATCCTGCGGCTTGGGGTGGCCGAAGCGGTGTTTGTTGTGGTGGACACCAAAATTACCACACTCGCCCTGATCGCAATGCTTACGGGCATGAATAATTGGTATCGCGAAAGCGGCCGCCTGCCGCTGGCCCTGATCGAAGAGATCTACGTCGATCTTGCACGTCGTGCGGTTGGTGTGGCGTCTGACTGAGTTGCGCCGCGTTGGCGCGTGCTGAAAGATGCGCCTCCGGCGAGAGTTTCTTGAACAGAAGAATTCATAGGATGTCGCGAACAGGCGGGCGATTGGTTTGCACGCTTTGCACAGTGGCCCAAAATGCGAGGAGAAATGACATGAAAATTGGTTTTATCGGGTTGGGAAATGTTGGCGGCAAGCTGGCGGGAAGTTTGCTGCGCAATAGCATGGACCTTACTGTGCATGATTTAAACGCTGATTTTGTTGCTGATTTTGTGAGCAGAGGGGCCCGTGACGGGAAATCGCCACGCGATCTGATGGTGGATTGTGATGTTGTGATCACCTGTCTGCCATCGCCCGCCGCCTGTGATGTTGTGGTAAGCGAAATGTTGTCGGAAGTCACTGAAGGCAAGATATGGCTTGAGATGTCCACGACCGACGCCACCGAAGTGCGCCGCCTCGGTCAAGAGGTGATCGCGCGCGGCGGGGCGGCGGTGGATTGTCCGGTTTCGGGCGGCTGTCACCGTGCGGATACCGGTAATATCTCGATCTTTGCTGGGTGTGACCGCGCCACATTTGAACGCGTTTTGCCGATCCTGACCATTCTGGGACGGCGCGTGTTGCACACAGGCGATTTGGGCAGTGCCAGCACGCTGAAGGTGATGACCAACTATTTGGCCACGGCGAACCTGCTGACATGTTGCGAGGCAATGGTGACGATGAAGGCGGCGGGGCTTGATCTTGCGACCACCTATGAGGCGATTCGGATCAGTTCGGGCACTTCGTTTGTGCATGAAACCGAAAGTCAGGTGATCCTGAACGGCAGCCGTGACATCAATTTCACGATGGATTTGGTGAAAAAGGACATCGGGTTGTTCCAAGAGATTGCGGACCGTGCCGGTGTGCCCCTTGAGATCAGCCCGTTGATGGTGTCGATCTTTGAGGATGGCATCGCGCGTTATGGCGCGCGCGCACAGTCTGACGATATCATTCGACGATTGGAAGAGGCCACAGGCCTTGATATCACTGCACCCGGCTTTCCGGCCCAGATGAGCGACGATGAACCCGAAGAACGCGGCTATGAAGTTGTTCCAAACCGATAAGGCTGGTCGCGCGCCGCGCTTTTCGCTAGCAGGGGCTGAATTGACAGGGGTGATGCGATGATGAATCCGGATAAGAATGGCGTCGTGGCACGGGTTGGGGCTTCGCCGATCAGGCGCGTCTTTGCCTTTGGCGTGTTGTTTGTCCTTGGTGCCATGCTGATCCTGATCGCCTTAATCCAGCCGCCAAGCTTTGGGTTGCAGATGATGCTGATCGGGTTCGGTGCGGCGGTGCTTTGGGCCGCGGAACGCATGCGCCGCGCGACTACAACAGTGATCGAATTGACGACGGACGGATTGCGCGATTCCACTGGGGTGCTTGTGATCCCTTACGATGACATGGTGCGGGTCGAACGCGGGGTTTTCGCGATGAAGCCGTCAAATGGATTCGCGTTGATAACCAAGGATCGCGGACCACGGGGCTGGGCACCGGGCATGTGGTGGCGCGTGGGCCGGCGCATTGGTGTCGGCGGTGTCACGGCGGCTGGGGCTGGCAAATTCATGGCCGAACAGATCGCGTTGACCCTGGCGACGCAGGGCAAGTAACCGCCGGCCTAACAGTCCGCGTAATAATCAGAGCCATCGCTCGAATAACACATCTGGCTGGGGTAAAAGCGCGGTCGGGTGACGACGAGGTTTTCAAATACGAATGCTTCGAGGCCGATCGAGAAAACGGGTTCGTAGACCACCTCAGTTTGCACAAGAATGGCGACCTCGGTTGCGTGCATCACCGGAAGCTGATCAGACAGTGTGTTCAAGGCAGTATCATTCAGCGTGCCCATGCTACCTTTGTCAACTGACCATTGAACATGGTATTCTTCTTGATCGGGGTCATAGCTCATCACGGTGACACGCAGCTTGGGGAGATGATTGGACGAGGTCAAAAAGCGCTGAATGTGCCACAAGCTCGTGATGTAGTCATTCGTAATATAATCATCACCTTCGCGGCTGATCGCGTCCGAAATCGTGAACGCCGCCTTGAGCGCGGTTGACTGTGACCGGAAGGCGTCAAAGTAAACAAACGTCGCCAAGTAGGCCCAAGTAAGCATAGGGAAAACCAGAACGGCCTCGACTGCAATGCCGCCTTCTTCTTCGCGATGGAAGCGTTTGATCATGCTCTTGAAAATACCCAGCATTAGATCGGCTCCATCACAAAGGCAGACATGGAGACCAGTGCGTAAAAATCACCACTTTGGCGTGGCATCTGAAATCCGAGCCCCGTGCCCGGAAAAATAGGCAAGAACAGCGAGCAGGCGCGCACAATCATGATCTGGTTTGGAGCGCCGGTTTGGTAGTTGCGCGGTGCTTGAAAAGGCTCATCGGTGTTCACGCAGTCTGCAACGCTTGGAATATTTGACCAGTTGCGCGGGTCAATCGGGCGCATCTCTAGCT
>CALAGN010000033.1 GCA_937891785.1 uncultured Octadecabacter sp. | reverse complement strand
TTTCCGCGTCATAACTCATGAAAAAGTTCGGGTTTTGGGGTAGGAGAGGTATAACTACAATCCTGCGTTGCGCCACATTTTAGCCACGAATTGGCTCCGCGCTAAGCTAAATCAGCCCAAACTCGCTGGCGACCGCAGCCGCTTGCGCACTGGTTTTTGCGCCAAGCTTAAGCTTGGCATTGCGCAGTCGCTGCTTGATCGCCCCTTCGGACACACCAATCTCGTGTGCGATCTCCTTGAGGCGCAGTCCTTCCTTGACCATGCGCAATGCAACAATCTCGGCCTTGGTTAGGTTGGTTGGCGGGGCCTTATCGTAATGCAGGCGCGAAACGTAGGCCCGCAGAACGGCAATTTCGGGGCCCTCAAATTCGCGATCTCTTCGCACAAATGATCCAAATGATCGTTGCCCTTCGGCATTACCGTCAAAACACGCGATCGCACAACCAAACCGCAACCCAAACGCGTGCGCCTGCTGCATAACGCGCATCGGATCATCAAGGTCGATCTCGCTCCAGCGAATGGCGCCAGTGTTGGTATACATCCAGCGAATCACCGGATCATGCAGCATGAAACGCTGTGTCGTGTAGTGTTCCACCCAGTCGGCAGGCAGCGCGTTCTGCTCCTCCAACGGGAAAGCAAAACCGATCCGTAATGCGATATAATAGCCCGCTGGCGCTATCGCAGCAACATCTGCCGGACTAATCAAACCAGTCATGTCACCCCCGTAAATCTAGGTATCAGAAATTTCCAGTTGTTATTAATATTAAACGCCTACAAACTTATGTGATACGCCCGCTTAGCCATACTATTGCAGGTGAATTAAAACAGGCAACCTAAAAGCGAGTAGCAAAGCCGCCATGGAAAAAAAAGAAGACGTTGGGCGCATCCTTACCAACCTTCAGGCGGCCAGCCCGTCGGGGTTTGCGATTGCTTTTCATATCCGGTTCACAACGCCGGATTTTCTGTTTCAGACTTATCCCAAGGCGTGGATTGATCGCTATTCCGAACAGGGCATGGTGATGAAGGACCCGATTGTCCGCTGGGGCTTTTCCGAAGTTGGCGCCATAAGGTGGAGCGAACTTGAAGAAACGGATGAGGCTGGGATCATTGCTCAATCGAAAAAGTTTGGTTTGAATTTTGGCATTGCAAGCGCCATTGATGAAAATGGTAGCCGAAGCGTTGCAGGGTTCGCGCGCCCGGATCGCGAATTTACTGATGACGAAATTGCCTACCTTGAAAGCGCACTAGCCGAGCTTCACCTTCTCACCGCGCATAAGGACGGGATGGGCGACGAGCTGCTTAACTATCTACAAGATATGTCTGTAAGATTCACCCGCCCGCGCGCCTGAGTTATCCCGCGCAAGGCCGGGCCGATCTTACGGTTCGTTAATAAATTTGTGCTGATATGGCCGCACTCCAAACTTGGATGGTGCGATGACCCTGATGGACGATTCTCTTTCTCATAGCCGCAGTCGCAAGGCTGCAATGGTTGTTCAGATGCTTTTGGCGGGCGGTCAACGCCTTGCCCTGTCGTCCCTGCCCGAGGAAACACAACTGCGCCTGACCCGCGAATTGGGAGCAATGCGCACTGTCGATCGCGCGACACTACTGCAGGTTGTCGCCGAATTCGCCCGCGACCTTGAGGCGGTTGCATTAACCGCGCCCGGCGGCGTTGAAAATGCGCTGACCGCGCTGGATGGGCAAATCAGCCCTGCCGCTGCCGCCAAAATACGCCAAGAAGCATCAAAAACCCAAGGTGGCGATCCTTGGGCGCAGGTTATGGCCCTATCACCGCAAGACCTGCGTCCCATCGCCGAGGCCGAAGCGCTTGAGGTTTGCGCGGTGCTAATGTCGAAACTGCCCGTCGCTAAAGCCGCCGAACTGCTGGGCCTTGTGCCGGGGGAACGGGCCCGCCGGATCGCCTATGCCATTTCGCGCACCAGTGCGATTACACCCAGCGCCGTCGCGTGCATTGGTCAGGCGCTGGCTAGCCAATACGCGGGCGTTCTGGCTCCGGTTTTTTCTCAGCCTCCCGTGCAACGGGTAGGTGCAATCCTCAATTCCGTAGGGGCAGCAACGCGCAATTCTGTACTCGCGGGCCTTAACGACGACGATTCAAGCTTTGCCGATGATGTGCGCAAGGCGATCTTTACTTTCCCCGATATCCCTGCCCGCCTTATGGTGAGCGATGTTCCCAAGGTCATCCGCAACGTCGAAAACGCCGATCTTATCACCGCCCTTGCCGTGGCGCAGACCGCAGGCGGACCTGACGCAGAAAGTGCCGACTTCGTTCTGTCAAACATGTCGCAACGCATGGCGGATTCGCTGCGTGAAGAAATCAGCGAACGCGGCAAGGTGAAAAAATCCGACGGAGAGGCGGCCATGTCAGCGGTCGTTGGTGCCATACGTGCGGCTGCAGATGCCGGTGAAATCGTGCTAATCAGCCCCGAGGAAGAAGAGTGAGGAGGAAAAGTGGCGCCGCGTATTATCGCAATTCAGCCGCCGCCAGAATGCGACCCGGGCCGCGTTCTTGCAAGATAACAACCACCGGCGCATTGCCACGCACGGTTGTTTGCATATCCAAAGGGGCCCGCCCGTCCCATTCACCTACCGTGCGCCAGTCTGTGACGATATTGACATAGGAAATTTCGAGGCCCGCATTTTCGCCGCGACCAATGCGCACGCTTTCTTGGGGGGTATAGCGCGCAACCTGAACAATCACAGGCTGCGCCGATGTCGCAGTGGCGGCAATCGCGAGCCGATCTCCGCTGCGTGCGATTTGCAGCGCCATTCCGCTTGGCTGGGCCCGTTGCGCGCCGACTGCGTCGACCACATCCATCGCTTTGGCCCCGACCACATGAACCTGTCCGCCAATTATAAACTGCGGGGTGTAAATCGAGCGGTGCCCCGCCACCGCGCCGTAACGCCGCTGACGCGCGGTATGCATCGGATCGCCAAAGCTGTCGGTCCAGCCAATATAGTCCCAGTAATCCACATGCAGCGATAAGGCGATCACGCCGTCACGTCCGGCGAGGTCATGCAGCAATTCGTCAGCGGGGGGGCAAGACGAACATCCCTGCGAGGTAAATAGCTCCACGACAACCGGGCCGTTCTGGGCTGACGCGACGCTGCTGCAAGCAACTCCGATAAGCCAGCCGAGCATGAAGAAAGCCTTGCGCATCGTAACCCCGTTTGATGACCATTGTCCATTCTAACCCAGCGCCCATCACATGGCCAATCAACCAATCGGGAAGTTCATGTCACAATTTCGCGCATTCCCGCCCGAGCGGGGCAAATTTGGCGCAGAACACCTCTTGGAAAAGATTGTGTGCAATGGTATACAAAAGCAGTCACCCCTCTTGAATGCCCGTTCGGCATGGGGCAAAAGCACAGCAACATCCCTCCAACCCCGTTATGAAAGGGACCATTATGCCCATCACAGTTGGCCATGATACCGCGAAAACCCGCAAGACACTGACCGTTGGCGACCAAAGCATCGCTTATTATTCTATCAACGCCGCGCAGGACGCGGGCCTTGGCGATTTCTCGCGCTTGCCCGCCGCCCTTAAAGTGGTGCTGGAAAACATGCTGCGCTTTGAAGACGGTAAGACTGTCAGCGTTGACGACATCAAGGCGTTTGCCCAGTGGGGTGCCCAAGGCGGGCAGAACCCGCGCGAGATCGCCTACCGCCCTGCCCGCGTACTGATGCAGGATTTCACCGGCGTGCCAGCCGTTGTTGACCTTGCAGCGATGCGTGACGGAATTGTCGCCCTTGGTGGCAAGGCCGAACAGATTAACCCGCTGAACCCTGTCGATCTGGTCATCGACCACTCAGTGATGATTGACGAATTTGGCAACCCGCGCGCGTTCCAGATGAACGTGGACCGTGAATACGAACGCAACATGGAACGGTATACCTTCCTGAAATGGGGCCAGTCGGCGTTCAACAACTTCCGCGTTGTTCCCCCAGGCACCGGCATCTGCCATCAGGTGAACCTTGAGTATCTGGCGCAAACCGTCTGGACCGATACGGATCAGAGCGGCGAACAGGTCGCCTATCCTGATACACTTGTCGGCACCGACAGCCATACCACGATGGTCAACGGCATGGCTGTTCTGGGCTGGGGCGTTGGCGGGATCGAGGCCGAGGCCGCGATGCTGGGTCAGCCGATTTCGATGCTGATCCCCGAAGTGATCGGCTTTGAACTGACAGGCCGGATGATGGAAGGCACGACGGGCACTGATCTTGTGCTGAAAGTCGTCGAGTTGCTGCGCGCCAAAGGTGTTGTTGGCAAATTCGTCGAATTTTACGGCGAAGGTCTTGATCATCTGCCACTGGCCGACCGCGCGACAATCGCCAACATGGCACCGGAATACGGCGCGACATGTGGCTTCTTCCCGATTGACGGCGAAACCCTGCGTTACCTGCGCAACACGGGTCGCGACGAAGACCGGATTGCACTGGTCGAAGCCTATGCCAAGGAAAACGGTTTGTGGCGTGGCGATGACTATGCACCGATCTATACCGACACGCTGCACCTTGATATGGCAGGCATCGTTCCGGCGATTTCCGGCCCCAAACGCCCGCAAGATTACGTTGTCCTGACCAACGCAAAAGAAGCGTTCACGCAGGAAATGGCCAAGACCTTCAAGCGCCCGATGGGCAAAGAAGTGGCCGTTGCAGGCGAAGATTACACCATGGAAAGCGGCAAAGTCGTGATCGCCTCGATCACGTCGTGCACCAACACATCCAACCCCTACGTCATGATTGGCGCAGGGTTGGTGGCACAAAAAGCCGCGGCCTTAGGCCTGAACCGCAAGCCCTGGGTGAAGACATCCCTTGCGCCGGGGTCACAGGTCGTGAGTGCGTATTTGGAAGCCGCTGGCTTGCAAGTGGAACTCGACAAAATCGGATTTAACCTTGTCGGTTATGGCTGCACGACCTGCATCGGCAACTCTGGCCCGCTGCAAAAGGAAATCTCCGAAGCGATCCACGAAGGCGACCTCGTGGCGACCTCTGTTCTGTCAGGCAACCGCAACTTTGAAGGGCGCATTTCGCCAGATGTGCGTGCCAACTATTTGGCATCGCCGCCGCTGGTTGTGGCCTATGCCTTGGCTGGCACGATGGATATCAATCTTGCAACGGACCCGATTGCACAAACACCAGACGGCAAGGATGTTTATCTGAAGGACATCTGGCCCACATCGCAAGAAGTGGCCGAACTGGTCGAAGCAACCGTCACCCGAGAGGCGTTCCAAAGCAAATACGCCGACGTCTTCAAAGGCGACGACAAATGGCAGGGCGTTAAGACCACCGACAGCGAAACCTACGACTGGCCTGCGGCGTCGACCTATGTGCAAAATCCGCCTTATTTCCAAGGGATGAGCAAAGACCCCGGCGTGATCACCAACCTCGAAAATGCCAAAGTTCTAGCAGTTCTGGGCGATATGATCACCACCGACCACATCTCGCCTGCTGGGTCATTTGCGACGACCAGCCCCGCCGGCAAGTATCTAACCGAACGCCAAGTTGCCCCGCGCGAATTCAACTCGTATGGGTCGCGTCGTGGTAACCACGAGATCATGATGCGCGGCACATTCGCCAACATCCGCATCAAGAACGAAATGCTGGATGGTATCGAAGGCGGCTATACCAATGGTCCCGACGGCGAACAGACCAGCATCTTTGACGCGGCCATGGCCTATCAGGACGCGGGCACACCGCTGGTGATCTTTGGTGGTGAGCAATACGGCGCCGGATCATCGCGCGACTGGGCGGCCAAGGGCACGGCCCTGCTCGGCGTCAAGGCCGTGATCGCCGAAAGCTTTGAGCGTATCCACCGGTCAAACTTGGTTGGCATGGGCGTGATCCCGTTTGAATTTACGGGCGGCGACACCCGCAAATCACTGGGTCTGACGGGTGAAGAAACCGTTTCTATCTCCGGCCTTGATACGATCAAACCGCTGCAAGAGGTCCCCTGCACCATCACGATGGCAGATGGCACCGTCAAGAATATCACGCTCAAGTGCCGGATCGATACGGCGATCGAGATCGAATACGTCGAACACGGCGGCGTACTGCACTACGTGCTGCGCAATCTGGCCAAAGTAGCCTAAACGGCAGTTATTGAACATGAATGGCCCCCTGCATCGCGCGGGGGGCCATTTTCTTTAGGTAAAGGAAATGTAGCGAAATCTGCGCGCAGATTTCGGCCTCCGGCGAGAGTTTCAGAAACAGAAGGCCTTAGAAGGTTCGCAGTAACGCGCTGATTTCGTTTACTTTCTCGTTGAGCAGCGCGCGATCACCACGGGTTTCTACGTTCAACCGCAGCAGGCTTTCGGTATTGGAGCGCCGCAGATTGACCCGCCATTGCCCCATATCAAGGCTTAGCCCGTCCAGACGATCCGACGTTTGTGCATCTTTCAGATAGCCAGCCTCGAACGCGGCAATCGCCCCGTCAACATCATCAATCTTGAAATTAATCTCGCCTGACGAGGGGAAGGCCGCGCGCATATCCGCAACCATCTGCGACAGCGGTTGCTCTGATCGGGCGACCAGTTCTGCGATAAGAAGCGCAGGGATCATGCCGCTATCGCAATACATGAAGCTGCGAAAATAGTGGTGCGCCGACATCTCGCCGCCGTAGGCCGCATCGGTTTGCCGCATCAACGCCTTAAGGTGGGCATGGCCTGTACGTGACACGATCGCCTGTCCACCACCCGCCGCAATCACGGCCTGCGTATTCCAGACGACCCGTGGATCATGCACGATCCTTGCGCCCGCTTCTTTAGCCATGAACGCCTGCGCCAGCAGGGCAACCACGTATTCGCCGTCGATAAACGCGCCCTTTTCATCAAAGAAAAAGCAGCGATCAAAGTCACCATCCCACGCGATGCCCAAGTCGGCGTTTTCTGCAACAACTGCAGCAGATGTCGCGGGTTGATTGTCGGGTAAAAGCGGGTTGGGTATCCCATTTGGAAAGCTGCCATCGGGCGTATGGTGCATGCGCAGCCAGTCCCACGGCATGTCCAAGGCATCGGCAAGTGCGTCAAACGTCGGCCCCGCGGCGCCATTGCCCGCATTCACCAGCACCCGCAGCGGGCGCAGCCCTTTTGGGTCCACGTAACCCGCTACATGCGCCACGAAATCAGCGCGCGGGTTTGCGGTGGCCCGCGCGCCGGTCTTGGCGGGTCCGAAATCATCGGCTTCGGCCAGTGCCTTGATCGCATCCAGCCCCGTTTGGGCGGCGATCGGGCGCGCGCCTGCGCTGACCATTTTTATCCCGTTGTAATCAATCGGATTGTGCGAGGCCGTTACCATTAGCCCACCATCGGCGCGCAAATGGTCGGTGGCGAAATAGACCTCTTCGGTGCCACACAAGCCAATATCAAGTGCGGTGCACCCCGCATCCATCAGACCTGCATTCAACGCCTCTTGTAAACTGGCCGAGCTTTCGCGCACGTCGCGCCCAGTGACAAAGGTTCCGGGCCCGATAACCTGCCCAAAAGCGCGCCCGATCCTGTAGGCAATGCTTTCGTCCAGTTCAACGCCAAGGCGTCCGCGCACATCATAGCTTTTGAAACAAGTGAGCGGCCCGTTCACTGCAGTGCCGCGTCCATAGCAGGGCGCAGGCGGGACTCGATCGCGCGCTGTGTTACGGGCCCTGCGACACGCATGATGATTGTGCCGTCACCGTCCACGAGGAATGTTTCGGGCACACCGTAGACCCCCCAGTCAAGCGAGGTCGCGCCGTCTGGATCGGCCCCGATCGCTGTATAGGGATCGCCCAATTCATCGAGGAAAGACAGGGCGTTAGCAGGCGCATCTTTGTAGTTTACGCCATAGATCGGGATGCCTTCGGCTGCGAGTGCGGTCAAATTGGGATGCTCCACGCGGCATGGCGCGCACCAGCTTGCCCAGAAATTAACCAGCTTTAACTCGCCGTCCGCAAGCACCGCACTGTCCAGCTCTAGCAAACCGCCCAATGACACCACATCAAGCGCGGGCGCTGCACGGCCAGCAAGGGCCGAGGGGAGCTCTTGGCTGTTTTCGCGCTGCATGCCCGCCACGAATAGACCCGCAAGAGCGGCGAAGACGATCGGCGGCAAGAAGACTAATGGTGACAGTTTAGCCATCGTTGCTATCCTTCAAACGCGCCTCGACGGCGGCAAGCTCTGCGCGCACTTTGGCGGCCCGACGCGCACTGATCCAGACCAGTAGGGCCAGCATCGCGAGCGAGATCACATAGGAACTCAGCACCTCAAGCCCGTATTTACCAAGGCCAAGAAAGGTGCTGATCATATCGACGATCGATGTAAACAGGTCCATCAGCCTCTCCGTGCGCGCGATTCAAGGGCGCGGATGCGGCGCACACGAATTTCAGTGGTGGTGCGCTGGAAAACCAGCGCTACGAACAGGACCACAAAACCGATCATGCAGATGAGCAGCGGCACGAAAAACACGTTGGAGACATTTTCTTCGCGCACGGCGACTTCGATCACTTGTTCAGCGCCAAAGATGGAATTCCACACAAAGGCAAAGAACCGCGCGATCACATTGAACGTCCACTCCCAGAGCGACACGCTTTCGGCCTGATGTAGCCCTTGGTTCCAGAACTGCACGGCGAACCGCGACAGGAAGGCAAAAACCGAGCCGACGATGCACAGAATCGATGTCAGATCGGCGGCGGTGTCTGGGTCATCGATCGCTTCCCACAAGGCCATGTAGCCAAGGTAGAACAAGAACAAGATCAGGAACGACGTCAGGCGCGGATCCCACGCCCACCATGTTCCCCACATCGGCTGGCCCCAAATCGCACCCGTTACCAGCGCAATCAGCGTCATCACGATGCCGATGGGGGCTGCGGCGCGTGCGGCGAGCGCCGATACATGGTGTCGCCTGATCAGCCAGATCAGCGAGGTCACTAGCATCATGCCCCAGACGTTGATCGCCATCATCGCGGCGGGAACATGCAGGTAGATGATCTTGACGGTTGATCCTTGGCGGATGTCATCGGGCGTGAAGAAAAAGCCCCAAACCAGCCCGACAATCAGACAGGCCGCAGCAATACCAAACGCCCACGGCAAAATTGGCGTCGTGGTCGCGATAAACTTCTTTGGATTGGCATATTCCCAAAACGACATGTGATCTGATTACCTTTCTGTCTGTGTAGTCTCAAGCGCAATCACCGCAGATTGATCCGCAGCGCCGCCGCCGTGGCAAAGGGTAGCAGCGCATAGGAAAAAAGCGTGATGCCAGACAGCATTGCCAATGGCACGGTTGCGGATAGCCCATCGGACCCAAGGCGGACTGCCTCGGCCCCGAAAATAAGCGTCGGCACATAAAGCGGCAAGACCAGCAATGACAGCAGCAATCCGCCCCGTCGAATGCCCACCGTCAGGGCCGCTCCGAACGTGCCGATCATTGACAGCGCGGGCGTGCCAAGCGCAAGCGAGGCCAATAGATACGGGTAAGCGGCTGGGGCAAGGTTCAGCAAGAACCCCAGTGCAGGCGCCGCAAGCGTCAGCGGCAATCCCGTGGTCAGCCAATGGGCCACACCTTTGGTAAGCGCCACACCCTCCAAAGGCAGCGGCGATGTGGCCAGCAGTGGCAGCGATCCGTCCTCGTGATCCAACGCAAAAATGCGATCCAGCGACAGGAGGGCCGCCAAGAGCGCCGCGACCCATAAGACGCCGGGCGCGATACGGGTCAGCACGCTTGCTTCGGGGCCGACACCAAACGGGATCAGCACAATCACGATCAGAAAGAACGCCAAACCAAGGCCAAAACCGCCCCCAGCCCGCACAGCAAGGCGCAGATCGCGGGCTAACAAGGCGATCACAAAAACGCCTCGTCACTGCCGCCAGTGGCGGTGTGGTCGGCCTTGAACGGGGTCAGGTCCATTTCGGGCGCGTCCAATCCAAGGTCGATATGCGTGGCGATCACCGCCACCCCACCCTGTGCCAAATGCTTGTCCCGCAAGAAGTCCGCGAACATCCGCACTGAAAAGCCGTCCAAAGACACGGTAGGTTCGTCCAAAAACAGCACCTTGCGGCCGATCACACCTAGTCGCGCCAGCCCAAGGCGGCGCTTTTGGCCCGCTGACAGGGTGCCAGCCAATCGGTCGCGCAGATCGTCCAGATCAAAACTGGTGAACACGTCATCGGGCATCGGGCGACCATGCACATCGGCCCAGAACGAGAGATTTTCAGTGACGCTAAGCTGCGCTTTGATCCCGTCGGCGTGGCTGGCATATGCGCCTTCGTCTTCGGGGAAGGTCACAGAGCCGGCCAGCGGTGATTGCAGCCCTGCGAGGGTCCGCAACAAGGTCGTCTTGCCGCAGCCATTGGGACCACGCAGCACTAGCGCTTGCCCTGCGTCCAATGCGAAGGACACACCAGAAAGCACGGGCATACCGCCGCGCGCGCAGGTCACATTTTCAACTGTTAACATCATGGGAACGGCTTAGCGTAACAGGCGCGCACAGGAAAGCCGGATCACACCGGAATGACGGCCAGTGCCACGCGCCGCCCTTCCGACAACAGCACGTTATAGGTGCGGCAGGCAGCGGGGGTTGCCATGGCCTCGACGCCAATGCCCGCGTCCTCAAGCGTGATGCGTAAATCAGCGGGAATATGCGCAGTGTCCGCGCCGGTGCCTACAAAAAGCACATCAACAGTGCCGGCCAAAGCCAGCAAGGTTGCCTGGTCGTCATATCCGCCCCAAGCCGCGACACCTTTGGCATCGATAATCACAGGACCGTTCAAGACCTTCCCACCGATGCGGAAAAAGCCGGGGCCATAGCCCTCAACGGGGCGGGCGTTGTCGTATTTGATTTCGTTTAACCGCATATCAGTTCCCCCAGATCGGCAGACCCGTCAGGACCGCCAGCACAATCACGCCATATGCAGTCGATCTATAAACGCGCTCGTGACGGGGATCAAACAAGGACTGGCCCAACAGTGTGGTGCAAAAGTATGGAATAGCCAAAAGGGCCGCCACCCAGACCAGAGACCATGTCATCTGCCCTCCAAGAAACAGGTTCGCAACGATGACCACATCAAGCCCCGCAAGGAACAGGATCGTGTTGGCGCGCACCTCTTGTGCGTCGTGGCGACTGGCCAAATAGGCGATTATCACGACCGGCCCCGTCAGGCCCGTCATCCCGCCAAACAACCCTGCCAAGGCACCGATCCCGACCAACCCGGTCCGCCCGATCCGCCCGTCATAGCGCAAACCCGTCATGAGCGACAAAAGCGTGACACCTGCCATGACGGCCACGACCCAGCGCACCGTGGTTCCGTCCAGCCAACCCATGACCAAAATGCCAAGCGGCACCGTCGGCAATGCGGCAAGAATCAGGATCGCCACTTCGCCACGGCGTCCCTGCACCCATGCGCGCGGTAACAGTGCTGCCGTGCTGGCAACGCCCGTCAATGTGATCAAAACGATAATATCAGCGGCGGGCAAAAATCGCCCCGCGACAGGGACAAAGATCAACGCAGTGCCAAATCCGGTAAAGCCGCGCACGATCCCAGCGATGGAAATCGCCGCTATCAGCCACCAGAATCCATCAATCGCCATACCACCCCCTGCTTTAGCCTTGAATCTGGTCCAGAACCAAGCCGCGCCCTAGGGCCAAAGATCAGGTGTCGATATTGCCAAACTGCGTGCCGCTGGTCGCGTCGGGCTTGGACCAATCGCGTTTGACGCCCAGCACCAGCAACGTGGTCGAGGCGACAAAGATCGAGGAATATGTCCCGACAATTACACCCCAGATCATCGCGAACACAAAGCCACGGATCACGTCGCCACCAAGAAAATAAAGGGCAAACAGCGCGACCAGTGTCGTGACGGATGTCATGAATGTCCGCGACAGTGTTTCGTTGATCGACATGTTCAGCACGGATTTAAGATCAAGCTTTTTGTACTTGATCAGGTTTTCCCGCACCCGGTCAAACACGACCACTGTATCGTTCAGCGAATAACCGACAATCGTCAGCAGGGCCGCGATAATCGCTAGATCAAAGCGGATTTGCAGCTCGGAAAACACGCCGATCGTCAGGACCACATCGTGGATCAACGCGACAACTGCGCCGAGCGCAAACTGCCATTCAAACCGCAGCCAGATGTAGATCAGCACCGCCGTAATCGCGAGGATCACCGCCAACGCCGCCGTCTGGATCAATTCACCCGACACGGTTGGGCCGACAGATTCGACCGAACTGAACGGCAGTTGCAATCCTTCGTCTACGGCCAAAAGCGTCTGACCAACCAAGGTGATCATATCCGCTGTGACAGATTCGTGCCCCTCGGTCGCTTGAATGGTGATCGACACCACGTTTTGGTCGGGTCCAAAGGTCGGATCGAAAACTTCGGTGATCGACACATCGCCGAGGCCAAGCGGCGTCAAAGAATCCCGCAACACACCAACATCGACGGCAGTGGTGCTTTGTGCGCGGATCGTTGTACCGCCCGAAAAGTCGATGCCGTAATTCAGCCCTTGGATCAGGAACGACACAAAGGCGATCACGACCATAAGGCCGGAAATGCCCAGCCACAGTTTGCCGCGGCTAAAGAAATCCCAGTTGGTTTCTTGCGGAACAAGTCTTAGGCGCATGTGATTAAACCTCGATTGTCTTGGGACGGCGGCGATCAAACCAAATCACGATCAACAGACGCGTGACGAAGATGGCCGTAAATACGGATGTAATAATGCCAAGCCCCAGCGTGATCGAAAAACCGCGCACGGGGCCAGACCCCATGACGAACAGTATCACTGCCGTAATGAAGGTGGTGATGTTGGCGTCGATAATTGCTGAAAGGGCCTTTTCATAGCCCAGATCAATCGCGCGGGCTGGTCCTTTGGCGGTCTTGAGTTCCTCGCGGATACGTTCAAACACTAACACATTGGCGTCCACCGCCATACCGATGGTCAACACGATCCCCGCGATACCTGGCAGTGTTAGCGTTGCACCGATCAGGCTTAGCAGACCGAAAATCATGCCGACGTTGATCAAAAGCGCAATATTGGCGAAGATCCCGAACAGCCCGTAGGACAGCACCATAAAGATCAGCACTGCGCCAAAGGCGACGATACAGGCGATCTTGCCCGCATCAATGCTGTCTTGGCCCAGTTCCGGCCCGATGGTGCGTTCTTCAAGGAATGTCAGGCCCGCAGGCAAGGCACCAGCGCGCAGCAACACGGCCAGATTGGTTGTTTCTTCGACTGAAAAACGGCCCGTAATAATGCCCGATCCGCCTGGAATATGGCTTTGGATCGTCGGGGCACTGATCACTTCGGCATCTAGCACAATCGCAAACGGCGAGCCGATGTTTTCAGCGGTATAATTGCCAAACTTGCGCGCGCCGGTCGCGTTAAACCGAAAATTCACGGCAGGTCGTCCGTTTTGGTCGAACGCAGGTTGCGCGTCGACCAGCTCTTCGCCCGTCACCACTGCAGCGCGTTCAACGATATAGAACACGCCTTCTTCGTCGATGCTTGGCAGGATCAGATTGCCCGAACCAGGGGCGCTTGCGCCATCCGTCGTGCGCCCGACGACAGGGTGGAACGTCAACTGCGCAGTCGTGCCGATCAGTTCTTTGATTTCCTGCGCCGATCCCACACCGGGGACCTGAATAAGAATGCGATCTGTGCCTTGGCGCTGAATGGACGGTTCGCGGGTGCCGACTTCGTCGATCCGGCGGCGAATAATCTCAAGCGATTGCTGCACGGTGCGCTGGTCGGTCGCGGTACGCTCGGCCTCGCTCAGGGTGATAATCAGATCGCCGCTTACCGCAACAACCTCGATATCGGCAGCCCCTGCGCCAGTGAGCGTTGTTACGGGTGTTGCTAGCCCTCGCGTCAGTTCAAGCGCGCGTTCAATGGCATCAGGGTTGGATATTCGCACGCGCAATTGATCTTCGGGCGCGTCTTCGCGGGTGACGAACCCCAGCGTGTCACGTTCAGCGGCCAGCACGTCGCGCACTTCGGGCCACATGGCGTCCATGCGGGGTCCATAAACATCCGCGACTTGCACCTGCGCCAACAGATGCGCTCCGCCGCGCAGGTCAAGGCCAAGATTGACCAGACCCGACGGCAAAAATCTGGGCCATGTGCGTGCTTCGGCTTCAAGTTCGGCATTGGTCACGCCAGACTCGATCATCGCGACCGCATCGTTGCGGGTCTCAACCCGGCTATAAAACCCGTTGGGCACAGCCAGCAAAAGGCCCACAAGCACGACCAACCAGATGGTCACGCGTTTCCAAGTGTCGATTTGCAACATGCCTGTCTGTCCTACTCTGCCGTGCGCGGGGTGCAGGATGGGTTCCCTGCCTGCCCGTCAACTACGACGTCTTCTACCTTTTCAACCACAAGGTCCACTGGCAACGCGCCTGACCGCAGGGTCACCGCAAGATTTTCTGCCTCGATGGCCGTGAAATTACCCGGAATCATGACCGACTCACCCAAAATAGCCGTCTGGATGACCGGTGCACTGAACACGCGGCGATCGGAGACAATCGCAAATGCCTCGCCTACATGATCGGTCGTGTATTGGCCAAAAGCCGCAGCACCGTCCGCGGTGAACAGCAACGATACAGATGGCCTGCCGTTCATATCCGTGTTCGCCTGCGCATCGCGGATCATCGTGGCGTCAATGATCGCTTCGGCCTCAAGCAAATATCCAATCTCGTCATCCAATACATCCGGCAGGATCACCTGTACGCTATCGGCAATCGTCAGATCAGTAATCGCGCCGCGGTTCAGCACCTGCTGGAACGAGAATTGACCCCGCACCAGCGATTCATCCAAGGCAACGCGGTCGAACATGCCAATCGGAAAGCCAAGCTCAAGTGCGGCGGCGTATTTCACATAGGCACGCGGTGCCCATGTCGAAATGCGTTGCTGAACGACACGCGCGGCTTGGTCCATCTCGTCACGGCTTGCCGCACCAAAAGGGGCGACAATGACGCGCGTCCCACCACACAGCTGCAAAAAGGCATTGGGATCAACGGGATTGGCCCGTGCAACCCCGCCAAAGCCAACAAGGCCCGCAACCAGTATGCTAAGAACGTGGCGCACGCGTCGCCCCCCGCGTTTTAGGAGTTAGCGGCGGCCGGTTCCGTCTTGTTGACCACGGTGGCGATCGTCGAGCGTACAACGCGCACGTTCACACCCTTGGCGATCTCGACTTCGACTTCGCCGTCGTCTTTGACCTTGGTCACTTTACCCATGACACCGCCTTGGGTGATGATCTGGTCACCCCGACGCAGGGCCGCAACCATCGCCTGATGCTGCTTCAGTTTTTTCTGCTGGGGACGGATCAACAGGAAATACATGATACCGAAAATCAGGATAAGTGGGATAACTTGGCCAAAGTTTTGCATGTGGGTCGTCCTTTGTGTGGTTCGCGGGCACCCGCCGCAAAGTCGCGGCACACTAGAGCGCGCCCTAAGGAATGGCAACGCCGCAAGACGTAGTTTTCACAGTTCACAGCGCCGTTCCTTTGAGGCATATGGGGGCGCATAGAATTTCTGCAATCCATCAGGAGCATTGTGATGCACGACATCCGCACAATCCGCGAAAATCCCGCCGCTTTCGACGCGGCCCAATCCCGTCGCGGGGATGCGCCTTTGTCCTCTGATCTGCTTGCATTGGACGAAGCGCGCCGCGCCAAAATTCTGGCCGCTGAAACTGCGCAGGCTGACGCTAACAAAGCCGCCAAGGAAGTCGGCGCAGCCAAAGGGCGCGGCGACGATGCTGAATTTGAACGCCTGCGCGCGCTTGTGGCCGAAAAGAAGGCCGAGATCGCCGCGCTAACAGACGAGGCCAAAGCGCAAGACGAACGCCTGACCACCGCATTGGCAGTGATTCCAAACATTCTGGCCGATGACGTGCCCGAAGGCGCCGATGAAAACGACAACGTCGAGGTCAGCACTTGGGGCACGCCACGCAGCTTTGCCTTCAAGCCGGTTGAACACTTCGAGATTCCCGCCGTGGCGCCGTCGATGGATTTCGAAACCGCCGCCAAGATTTCAGGTAGTCGCTTTGTGTTGCTTTCGGGCGCCGTGGCGCGCGTGCATCGCGCGCTGGCACAGTTCATGATCGACGTGCATGTGGACGAAAACGGCCTGACCGAGGTCAACCCGCCCGTGCTTGTCCGTGACGAAGCGATGTATGGCACTGACAAACTGCCGAAATTCGGCGATGACAGCTATCGCACCGAAGAAGGTATGTGGCTGATCCCGACCTCCGAAGTGCCACTGACCTATATTGCCGCCGGTGAAATGCTAGACGAGGGCGACCTGCCGCGCCGCTATACGGCGCACTCACTGTGTTTCCGCTCTGAAGCGGGCAGTGCTGGCCGTGATACGTCCGGCATGCTGCGACAGCACCAGTTTGAAAAGGTTGAAATGGTCAGCGTGACCCACCCTGATCAATCGGACGCCGAACAAAAGCGCATGCTGCGCTGCGCCGAAGACCTGTTGGAACGTCTGAATATCCCCTATCGCACCGTGAACCTGTGCGCCGGTGACATCGGTTTTGGCGCGCGCCGCACCTTTGATATCGAAGCATGGTTACCGGGGCAGAACGCCTATCGCGAAATCAGCTCGGTCTCGTCCACGGGTGACTTTCAGGCACGCCGCATGAACGCCCGTTTCAAGCCTGCCGATGGTGGCAAGCCACAGTTCGTTCACACGCTGAATGGATCCGGACTGGCCGTTGGCCGCTGCCTTATTGCCGTGCTTGAGAATGGCCAAGACGAAGACGGTTCTGTTACCCTTCCTGCCGTGCTGCACCCCTATCTGCGCGGCAAAACCCGCATCGCTGCGGACGGCATATTGGCCTAACGGGTAATTAACGGGGCCGCGAAATCTGGCCAAGGCGGTGCGTGTCGCCGCCTTCGGCAATCGCCCGCGCACGGCGCAGGGCGGCGTATTGATCATCGGGCATTTCGAACAACTGATGATAGATACGGTCCAACGATTGTGGCCGATAGGTGTCGTCCTGTCGAAATCGGTCGATCGCCGCAACACTGACCTCGGATAGGTCACTTGGCCCCGCGCGGTCCTGTTCGATCAGGTTCAACAGCGCGCCTGATAGGCCGACGGGGCCGAATTTGTTATCCAGCGGATCAAACGGATCAAAGTCGTAGGCAACGCGGTCCAACGCGTGCCAATCAATCGCCAGTCCCGCCTGCTCCGCACCCATAGCCACCCAATTGAGCGCAATCGACGACAAGCCGATCCTGCTGCCCCCGCCGCCAACAGATCCGTGATTCCCCGCAAACCATTGCTGCATATAGGTCGGCACGAAATGGTCGTAACGTTCGTTCAATGCGGGCATGTTGTCCCACGGATAGGCCGGAAACGTTTTGCGCTTTTCATCAAGTGACATGGCATGGCGGGCCGCCAGAACCATCGACGACAGCTTGGCATCATGAAATCTGTATTGGCGGTTAAATTGTTCGGCTAAAGGCAGGAACGCAGGCAGCCCCAGCGCGCTGACGGTATCCCAGACCCCAAGGTAGGCGATGCGCAGATCAACGACACCAGCACTCCCTTTGCCGTGTTTGCCACGCCACGCCATTTCCGCAGGGCTGGTGGCAGTATTGGGCGCAAATCCTTCGCGCCAAGCATGGCTGGCATCCGAACCGGGGTGCGTGGCCGGATCGCGGCTGATGTAACGCGCCAAGGCTTCGGGCAGACGCGCCAGATGCGCGCGAGGGGCAATTCCGCACGACCGGATCATACCGACCAACGAACGCGCGGCAAACGCACCCCGCGAAAAGCCAAAGATGCAAATTTCGTCGCCCGGCTCATAGGCAAACACCAGATTGCGATAAGCGTCTTCGATGATATCCGTGAGGCCCCACCCCATCCCTCCACCAAACGTCCGGTCCATCTTGCGCGCAAGCGCGTTATTGCCGCGCCCCGATCCGACACCGGGGGAATAGATTACCATCTGCGGCATGCCATGAACCGACCCCCCATCGGCCCGATGGCGCACGCAGCGCGCAAGCCGCACCACATTCGTCGGGTGTTGCGCATCCGGACGGTTCCATGTGCCGTCGATGAAAATGGCTATGCGTTTCAGTGTGTCGCTCCTTCGGAAAAGCCTCGCCCGCGGTCTGCCCCTTGGTCAAGTCGGCAAAACCAGGCTATAATTGAACCAAACCACCCCGTCAGGAGTATTACCAGCATGAAACAAATGTACGCCGTCTTCGCCCTGATCCTGACCATCACTTTTGTGATCTCGCCCGCGTTTACGGACCCGTTCATGGGGTTTCGTGCCGATCAACTGCCGATCCCGCAGATTGATCCGCAAGTCCAACCCGCGGGTTATGCGTTTTCGATCTGGGGGCTAATTTACGGCTGGTTGATCGTGTCAGCCGTGTTCGGCCTTTGGAAGCGCCGCGATGATGCTGCGTGGAACGCCATGCGCGCGCCGCTGATTGTCAGTCTGGCACTAGGCACACCGTGGTTGGCAATTGCCAATACCAGCGCGATTTGGGCGACCGTTGTGATTTGGGGCATGGCGGCATGCGCGATCATTGCCTTGATCCGCGCACCAAAAGCCGACCGCTGGTGGGCGCAGGCCCCCATCGGGCTTTATGCAGGCTGGCTGACGGCGGCCGGGTTTGTATCACTTGGCAGCACGGCAGCGGGGTATGGCGTTTTGACCGACAGCATTGGCTGGGCCCTGATCGGCATCGCGGGCGCGTCCGTGGTCGCCATCGCAACGCAACAGATGCGCAAAAGCGCGCCCGAATATAGCGCCGCCGTGATCTGGGCCCTGATCGGCATCATCGTCGCGGGACCGGCCATGGCTGTCAGCACAGCAGCCATGATCAGCATCGCAATTCTGCTGACACTATTGGTGGTGAACCTGCGCGCGACCTAGAGCGTTTAGACTTAATCGCCGCGATTGCCGTATCTATCAAGGTGCTTGGACAGGCGCGACGGCTTCTTCTTTTTCTTGTTCTTGTAAGGGTTTGCGTCCGACTGGCTGCGCATGTGCAACCGGATCGGCGTGCCGGGCATGTCGAAATCCGCGCGCAAGCCATTCACCAGATAGCGCGAATAGCTTTCGGGCAGTTTGTCGGGCAAGGAACACATCACCACGAATCCAGGCGGGCGGGTTTTCACTTGGGTCATGTAGCGCAGTTTGATGCGGCGACCTGATGGTGCAGGCGGCGGGTGCTGTTCGAGCATGCCAATCAGCCAGCGGTTCAGCTGGGCGGTTGTCACACGACGGTTCCACACCTCGTGGGCTTTCATGATCGCCTCTTGCAAGCGGTCCAGTCCACGGCCCGTTTTGGCCGAAACGGTGACCAGCGGCGCACCGCGCAACTGTGGCAAAAGCCGCTCGAAGCTTTCGCGCAGGACTTTTAGCTTGTCTTGCTTTTCGTCCTCAAGATCCCACTTGTTGACAGCAACCACGACGGCGCGCCCTTCACGTTCGGCAAGGTCGGCAATCCGCAAATCCTGCTGCTCAAACGGGATGTCCACATCCAGCAGAACAACCACGACCTCAGCGAATTTCACCGCACGCAAGCCGTCACTGACTGACAATTTCTCAAGCTTTTCCTGCACCTTGGCGCGTTTTCGCATACCTGCCGTGTCAAAGATACGCACCGGCACATCGCCCCATTCGGTCATCACCGAAATAGCGTCACGGGTAATACCGGCCTCGGGGCCGGTCAGCAGGCGGTCTTCACCGATGATCTTGTTGATCAGCGTTGACTTTCCCGCGTTCGGGCGACCGACAACAGCCACCTGCAAGGGGCGCGCTTTGGTTGGAACGCGCGGGCCGTCGTCATCTTCGTCTTCGGAGACGTCCACATCGGTTTCGGGCGCATCCGCTTTGGCGCGCTCTTCGAACTCTTCGGAAATTGGGCGGAGTTCATCCATCAGTTCGCCCATGCCCTCGCCGTGTTCGGCCGACAGACGGATGGGTTCGCCAAGACCAAGGGCATAAGCCTCAAGGATGGTATTATCGGCGGCGCGCCCTTCGCCTTTGTTTGCCGCCAAAATCACATGCGCGTTCTTTTTGCGCAGAATTTCGGCAAACATCTGATCGGCTGGCAAAACACCTACGCGCGCATCGATCATGAACAGGCAGACATCGGCCATTTCAACGGCGCGTTCTGTCAACTTGCGCATCCGGCCTTGCAAAGATTCGTCCGTCGCCTCTTCGAGGCCGGCCGTATCAATCACCGTAAAGCGCAAATCACCAAGGCGCGCAGAGCCTTCGCGCAAATCGCGCGTGACACCGGGTTGGTCATCGACCAACGCCAGCTTTTTGCCCACAAGGCGGTTAAATAGCGTGGATTTGCCCACATTTGGGCGCCCCACGATAGCAAGGGTAAAGGTCATCGCTTACCGGCTCCGGTTGGTCAAGGCGCGGCGATACACCCTATCGCGTCTAACGGAAAGCTAGAAGTTGTCCGCGCTTGTTCACTACATAGACCGTCTGCCCTGCCACAACAGGTCCACTGGCCGCTCCACCTGGCAATTCGATCTGTCCGATCAACGCGCCGGTTTCGGGATTGAACTGACGCAACGCCCCATCCGACGACGCCACGATCAAGCTGCCACCGGCAAGAACGGGGCCGTAATGGGCGTGCAGTGTTTTCTGGCGGCGGGTACGTGCTTCGACAAATTGCGGCAATGACGTGCGCCATAGAACAGCACCATCCCCCGCATCCAAGCGCAGCAATTCGTTCAGGTCATTGATCATAAATAGCGATTCGCCAGCCGCCCAGACAGGGCCGGTCGTGCCTTCGGTCGCGGTCCATATCCGGTCGCCATTACCAAGGTTTAGCGCCGCAACACGGCCCGAGAAATTACCTACATAGACGGTATCACCGACGATCACCGGATCGCCCGAGATATCCGAAACGGACGAAGCCGCGCGGCCCGGACGCTGTCCTGTGACAACTGTGGACCAACGTCGCAAACCGCCTTCGGGGAAGGCCGCTAGGACTTCGCCAGACGGGAACGGAAAGACTGCGATATCGCCTGTAACAGCAGCCCCTGCCCCGCCCGAGAAGTTTGCACCACCCGGTGTGCCGTTCAGCTGCCAACGAACCCGGCCTGTCTCAAGTTCAAGCGCCCAAACGCGGCTGTCACGCGCAACGACATAGACCAATCCGTTTTGCACAGTCGGGGCAGCACCTCCGGGTGCATCAAGGTCTTGGGTCCACACCACCGCACCGCTTGCGGCGTCAAGCGCGCTCACTTCGCCAAATCCGGTCGAAACCAGCACGCGATTGCCCGACACGGCCAAACCGCCACCCGATGCGTCGCGGGTATTGTCATTTGGCGGGGTCAAATCGCGGGTCCAAGCCAATTCGCCTGCGGTCGTCACAGCGGCAACTTGCGCGCCAGCGTCCAGCGTGTAGATCACGCCGCCTGCAACAACCGGGTCGGCGGTAATACGTGCGCGGCGGCCATCGCCTTGACCAATGTTAACGGCAAAAACCTGTTCCAGGGCGCCACCAAGGGCAACATGGCCACCTGGGTGTACCGGACCACCGTTGCGATGGGTCCAATCTGCGTTATTTCGCGCGACTGGCATTGCAAATGCGCGCGGCGCAACCGCAGTTTCGACCGCAGCCCCTGCCATACCATCCCTGATATCAAGCCGTTCTCCGGCCAGAATGATGTCTTTTTCGCCACAAGCCGCGAGAAGGCCAAGTGCCACTGCCGCGCCGTAGAATGTATGTCGTGTGCTCACGTTGCTGCTCCGCCCGTTTTGCGACCTATTGGCCAGCGTCTTCTGCACCGCCCAAATTGCCACCCAATGCTACAATCAAGCTTTGCGCCCGATCACGCAAGCCCCGCGTGACCTCTGCATCTTCCAACACAGCGTTAAGAGTTGCAATCGCGGCGTCGGTGTCGCCAGCAGTGACATGTGTGAATGCTATCTGCTCCATCGCCAAAAGGCGGAATGGCGCACCCGGCGCGGCAAGTGCCTCAAGGGCCACAAGACGGGTGTCAGCATCCATTGTTTCAGACTGCAGCATCAATGACTTTAGGCTTGCCAAATCACGATATATCGGCGCGATGTCAGCGTTGACGGCGATCGCATCAAGACGCGCTGCTGCCGCCACGTTGTCGCCGGTTTCTTGCAAGGCCGCAGCCTCGAGCAGGCCGGCGATTGCATCGGCAGGCCCCTGTGCGGCAATCTGTGACAGCGCCGCGGCACGATCCTCGCTCCCGTCATTTTCAAGGGCGGCAAACACTGCATCCCCCAAAGCCTGCGCCTTGGACGCCGCAGTTGCCTTGCGATATTCGTTAAATGCGGCGCCGCCAACCATCAGCAAGACCGCCAGAATCGCGATCCAACCGTAGCGGCGCATATACAAGAACAACTTATCGCGGCGAACCTCTTCGCTCACCTCGTCGATAAAGCTTTCGTTATTGCTCATCTCGTCCCCTTGCCTGCGATTGGCGTCTGGCGTCACATAATGCGCCCTCATATCGCGAAGCCCGCCCTTTTGCCAGCCCCTGCCCGCCTTGTGGATGGTGCGTAAAAACCTCGCGAAATCCTGCCCGAGAACATCTTGCAAAAACGAGTGATCTAAACTAGTCGGTTTAGAGTATAAAAGGTATGAGTTTTCACCCCCTTTCGCCTGTGCGGAATTGCGGTGTCAACGCGACCACTGAACAGTTGATACGAGGCCCGAATGAAACTGATGCCCATCCTCACCGCCATTTTGGTGACAGCTTTTTTGTTCTTGTTGGTATTTCAGCGAGACACTTTACTGGAATTCGCGCGATCAGACGTCGCAACCGAAGACGTCGCGGTGACCCAAACCGTTGATGACGGGCCGCGCGTTGTGTCTGTAGTCGCGATGACGTCAACCGCGCAAACCATTGATAGCGCAGTTATTTTACGCGGCCGCACCGAAGCCGCACGCCAAGTTGACGTGCGCTCCGAAACCACGGGCCAAGTGATATCGGACCCGTTGCGCAAAGGCGCATTCGTCAACGCGGGCGACATGCTGTGCGAACTTGACCCCGGCACGCGCGCGTCCCGCGTAACCGAAGCCCGCGCCCGCCTTACCGAAGCCGAGGGCCGTGTGCCCGAAGCCGAGGCGGCAGTCGCCGAAGCCACCGCCCGCGTCCGCGAGGCCGATATTAACGTCAACGCGGCGCGCCAGCTTAGCCAAGACGGATTTGCCTCTGAAACACGCCTTGTAAGCGCCGAGGCAACCCGCGAAGCCGGACTTGCCGGGGTCCAGCGTGCTAATTCTGGCGTCATTTCCGCCCGCGCGGGGATCGAGTCGGCCCAAGCCGCCCTCGAGGCCGCACAAAAGGAAATTGAAGACCTGACCATCACTGCGCCGTTCAGCGGATTGCTGGAAACCGACACGGCCGAACTTGGATCGCTTTTGCAGCCCGGTGCAGCTTGCGCCACCATCATCCAGTTGGACCCGATCAAACTGGTGGGATTCGTGCCGGAAATCGACGTGAACAAAGTGACCGTCGGCGCCATGGCTAGCGCGCGCCTTGCAACGGGTGCCGAAGTTGCGGGCCGTGTGACGTTCCTGTCGCGCTCGTCTGATGAAACCACTCGCACCTTCCGCGTCGAAGTCGAAGTACTTAACGCAGATCTGGCGATCCGTGACGGGCAAACAGCTGAAATTATCGTCGCATCCGATGGGCAAAAGGCGCATTTATTGCGCCAGTCCTCGCTGACGTTGAACAACGATGGGGCACTGGGTATCCGCGTTGTCACTGCCGAAAACACGGCACAGTTCCTGCCGGTCACACTGCTGCGCGACACCATTGACGGTGTTTGGGTCGCGGGCCTGCCCGAAACTGTCGATGTGATCGTGGTTGGTCAGGAATATGTCATTGACGGGGTCGTCATCGCGCCAACCTATCAAGAGGCCGCCCAATGATAAAACTGGTCGATATCGCCGCCTCACGGGCGCGCATGGTGATGGCATTCATCCTTCTGTCGCTTTTGGCGGGGGGCTTTGCCTATGTGGGTCTGCCCAAAGAGGGCGAGCCTGATATCGAAATTCCCGTGCTGTTTGTATCCGTTCCATTCCCCGGCATTTCTGCCGAGGATTCAGAGACGCTGTTGGTCAAGCCGATGGAGGCTGAACTATCTGATCTGGACGGTCTCAAGACGATGACCGGCACCGCCGCCGAAGGCTATGCCGGTATCGCGCTGGAGTTTGAATTTGGCTGGGACAAAACCACGATCATGGCCGACGTGCGTGATGCTATGAACAACGCCGAAGGCCGGTTTCCCGACGGTGCCGACCAGTATTCTGTCAATGAAATTAACTTTTCAGAATTCCCGATCATCATCATCAACCTGACCGGCGATGTGCCTGAACGGATGCTGTTGCAGGTCGCCAAAGACTTGCAAGACCGCATCGAGGGCATCGACGCCGTGCTTGAAGCGTCCCTGACAGGTGAACGCGCCGAGATGCTCGAGGTGATCATCGATCCGCTGCGCCTTGAGGCCTATAACGTGACCGCAGGCGAATTGATCAACGTCGTCAACAACAACAACCTGCTGATCGCAGCCGGTGAAGTCGACAGTGCGCAGGGCGCTTTTTCGATCAAGATCCCATCGTCATTTAATGACGCACTTGATGTTTATAGCCTACCGGTGAAAGTCAACGGCGACCGTGTGGTGACCCTTGGCGATCTGGCCGAAATCCGCCTGACGTTCGAGGACCGCGAAAGCGTGGCGCGCTTTGATGGCGTCAATACCGTCGCCCTACAGGTCGTGAAACGGCGCGGGTTCAACCTGATCGACACATCCGCACTGGTCCGCGAGGCGGTGGCGGCAGAGCAGGCCACATGGCCCGAAGATCTAAAGGCGGCGATCCAGGTCGGCACCTCTAACGACCAAAGCCGCAATGTGGCCTCGATGGTCAGCCAACTGGAAGGCTCGGTTCTGACGGCCATCGCGCTCGTGATGATCGTCGTGCTGGCCTCTCTTGGCACCCGCCCCGCGCTGCTGGTGGGCTTTTCGATCCCGACCTCGTTCCTGCTGTGTTTTGCCCTGCTCGCGGTCATGGACATCACCATTTCCAACATCGTCATGTTTGGTCTGATCCTTGCCGTAGGAATGCTGGTGGACGGCGCGATTGTGGTCGTGGAATACGCCGACAAACGCATCCGCGAAGGTGTCGGCCCGATGCATGCTTACGTCGAAGCCGCCAAGCGGATGTTCTGGCCAATCGTTAGTTCCACCGCCACGACGCTGTGTGCCTTCCTGCCAATGTTGTTCTGGCCCGGTGTGCCCGGACAATTCATGGGCATGTTGCCCGTTACGCTGATTTTCGTTCTGTCCGCCTCGCTGATCGTCGCGTTGATTTACCTACCGGTTCTTGGTGGCGTCACAGGCCGGATGAGCCGAACATTTGGCCGCGCATCTGATGTGTTGCGCCTTATCGCACCTTGGTGGCTGCGCGCCGCACTTGTGGTGCCATCCATCATGCTGATTTTTGTTGGCGCGATGATGACGCTAAACCCCGCCTATCTATCTGGCGATGCGGTGCAGACCTCGGGGTTCATGGCCTCACTCCCCGGAATGCTCGCGTTCTTTGCAGGGGCTGTCTCTTTGTCGATCACAGTCGGATCTATCCGTATTGAACGCCAAGCCAAGCGCATCAAAGCAGGCTATCGTCGCTCGCCATTTGGCTGGGTGATCCATGTGATAGCCGGCAATCCGATCATGCCGTTGGTCAGCATTGGCGCGATCGGATTTCTGGTCGTGTCGGTCTTTACCTACTTTGGGGCCAACAACAACGGCGTTGAATTCTTTGTCGAAAACGAACCCGAACAGGCGATTATTTACGTTCAGGCACGCGGCAACCTGTCCCTGCCTGAAAAAGATGCGCTGGTCATGTTGGCCGAGCAGATCACGCTTGATACCCCCGGCGTGCAATCGGTGTTTGCCTTTGCAGGTGCTGGCGGGTTGAACAGCAACACCGCAGGTGCGGGCGGCCCCGGCGATGCGATCGGCCAATTGCAGATCGAACTGATCCCATGGGAAGACCGCGCAGACTATGCGCGCACCCATCCTGAAGAAGTCACGCTTGCGGAGCTAGACGGCGATGTGGTCATCGCCACGTTGCAGGCAAAACTGGATACGATCCCCGGCATCCGCACCGAAATCCTTAACCTGTCGATGGGGCCGGGGGCCGCAAAACCGCTGCACCTGCGCCTGACGGGCAATGACTGGGAACAGTTGCAGCTCGCTACCGCTGATGCGCGCGCGCTGTTCGAAGAGACCCCTGGTCTGACCTTGATCGAAGACAGTCGGCCCCTGCCCGGTATTGACTGGGAAATCAGCGTGGATGTGCAAAATGCAGGCCGGTATGGCGCGGATGTAGCCACGGTTGGCGGCATGGTGCAACTGATCACCCGCGGCATCATGCTTGGCAGCTACACGCCCGAAGGTGGCGATGAACAGATCGACATCCGTGTGCGCCTGCCAGAACAGGATCGCGTGCTGTCCACACTGGACTCGCTGCGCGTGCGCACCCAAGCGGGGCTTGTGCCCCTGTCCAACTTTATCACCCGCACGCCCGTGCCCCAGCTGGCGCAAATCAACCGGATTGATCAGGAACGCTACTTTGACATCAAGGCAGACGTCACGAGCGATCTTGTCAAAATCACCGATCCCGAAACCGGCGAGTTCCGCATAACAACGGCCGCCGAAACCGACATCGCCGTGCAGAGCCAAATCGACGCGGGTACTTTGGTGCGAACGGTCGTGAACCCTAACGAGCGTATTGCGACGCTCACTGAATGGCTTGAATCGCCCGGCAACCTGCCCGAGGGTATCGGCTATGAATGGACGGGCGATGCGCAGGAACAAGAGGAAAGCCAGGCCTTCCTGATGACCGCATTCGCCGGTGCGCTGGCCTTGATGTTCATTATTCTGCTGGCGCAGTTTAACAGTATCTACAATTCGATCCTTGTGCTGCTCGCGGTAGTTTTGTCCACCACGGGCGTGCTGATCGGGATGCTGGTCATGGATCAAGCGTTTAGTATCATCATGACAGGCACGGGCATCGTCGCACTGGCAGGGATCGTGGTGAACAATAACATCGTGCTGATTGATACCTATCAAGAATACGAAAAATACATGCCACGGACCGAGGCAATTACCCGCACCGTCGAAGACCGCATTCGTCCTGTGCTTCTGACCACGATCACCACCATGGCGGGACTTGCACCGATGATGTTCGGGCTATCACTCGACTTCATCAATGGCGGCTTCAGCATCGACAGCCCCACGGCCCTGTGGTGGAAACAGCTGGCCACGGCAGTTGTGTTCGGTCTTGGAGTTGCAACAATGCTGACGCTGGTATTCACACCCTCGATGCTGGCCCTGCGCGTCTGGATCACGACCTATGTCGGCTGGGGCGCGCAATTGATGGCGAAACTGTCATTCGGGCGTGGCAGCCGCGCCGCACAGGACTGGGCACTTGAGCGGGACGCAAAACGGGTCAAAGCACCCGAAATCCTTTGGGCCGAGGACCCGTTTGTGGCCACCGAACCCGTCGTCGCCCTCAAGGCTGCGGAATGATAAGGGTCAGGCCGCGATGCGGCCGACCCGCCCCATAATCCAGATCGACAATCCAAGTGCAGCCATCGCACATAGCGCGATCGCCGCCACCATCGGCAAGGCTGTGCCGTTGAAAAACTGTGCTGACAGCACCATCATCACGCCACCCACCAGCATTTGCAGTGTGCCGCCCAAGCTGGACGCCAAGCCCGCGATGTCACCGTGTTCATCCAGCGCCATGACCATCGTCGTCGGGATCACAAGCCCAAGGCAGGCATTGCCCAGCGCAAGCCCGGCGATGATGACATAAAGCGTGCCACCACCCATCGCCACGACCAGCGTCAATGCCATCGTAACCGACGCAAAGCCAAAAATCGCAGTGCGCATCACTTGCACCATCCCATAGCGCGCGCCCAATGGCCCCGCCGCCTGTGACGCACTGAAAAACCCGATCGCATTGACAGCAAAGGCAATGCTGAACCCCGTCGGCGTCAGCCCGAACTGATCTGTATAAACGAACGCCGCATTGGCGAGGAAAACAAAAAAGCTTGCCATGCCAAAGCCACCGATCATCGTCAGCCCCATAAACACTGGATCGCGCAACAGCACCCCTGCCCCGTGCCGCAGGTTCCTGAAATTGATCGCCACACGCGACGCTGGGGCGAGGGTTTCGCGGAACGCAAACGCTGTAACGAGCAGACTAGAGCCTGCCGCAACGAACATCGCCCAAAACAGCAAACGCCAACCGCCGACCAACATCAATCCGCTGCCTGCCAGTGGGGCCAGCATGGGTGATACAGAAATCACCAGCATGACCATGGCCATCAGTTTAGTCCCCTCAACGCCGGTATAACGGTCGCGAATAATCGCGCGTGGCACGACCATTAAGACCGCCCCGCCAAGCCCCTGCATCGCACGCAACGCGATGAGCCAGGCGATGCTGGGGGCCAAGGCGCAACCCACGGTCGCAACTGAAAAAATCCCCAGCCCCAAATATAACGGTGGCTTGCGACCCACCTGATCGGACCACGGCCCATAAAACAGCTGTGCCAGACCAAAAGCGATGAAATAGGCGGTCAACGTCATCTGCGTCGCAGCCACGCTTGCGCCAAGATCATCCTCGATCATCGGCATCGCGGGCAGATACATATCAATGGCGAACGGCCCAACGGCGGACAAAAGGCCAAGGATCAGGGCAAAACGTAGCATGGCAACCTCATAGGAGTGAGCCGCCCTGCTACGCTTGCGCGTGCGCTATGGCAATCGGGCTCAGGCTGCCTTTTCTTCTTGTTGCTGACGGTTCCACAGATGGGCATAACGATCACCCTTGGACAGCAGCGCGTCATGCGTGCCTTCTTCGACGATCACGCCGTCTTCGAGCACGACAATCCGGTCGGCATCAGCAATTGTCGACAGGCGGTGCGCGATGGTGATGACTGTACGCCCCTTGCCCATCGCCTTAAGCTCAGCCTGAATTTCCATCTCCGTTTCCGTGTCCAGCGCGCTAGTGGCCTCGTCGAGCAACAGGATCGGCGGGTCTTTGAGCAACGTGCGCGCAATACCGACCCGCTGCTTTTCGCCGCCCGAAAGTTTTAGCCCACGCTCGCCGACGGTGGTCTGATAGCCATCGGGCAGGCTTTGGATGAAATCGTGGATTTTAGCAGCCTTAGCTGCCGCCTCGATCTCGGCCCGCGATGCATTTTCGCGCCCATAGGCGATGTTATACAGGATAGTGTCGTTGAACAGCACCGTGTCTTGCGGCACCACGCCAATCTGGGCATGCAGGCTGCTTTGCGTTACATCGCGCAGGTCTTGCCCGTCGATCCGCAGCGCACCACCGCCCACATCGTAGAACCGGAACAACAGCCGTCCGATGGTGGATTTGCCAGATCCGGATGATCCGACAATCGCAACGGTCTGTCCCGCGTCCACACGTAGACTGACACCCTTCAAGATCGGCCGCGCGGCGTCATACCCAAAAAACACGTCATCCAGAAAAACTTCGCCGCCTTGCACATTTAGAGCCTTGGCGTCCGGTTTGTCGGTCACTTCCGAGGGTTGTTCCAGCAAATCAAACATCTGCCCCATATCGACCAGCGACTGCCGGATTTCGCGATAGACCGTGCCCAGAAAGTTCAGCGGCATGGTGATCTGGATCATATAGGCGTTGACCATCACGAAATCACCAACCGTCAGATCACCGTTTTGCACGCCGATTGCGGCCATAACCATGACGGCAACCAACCCGCCAGTGATCAACACCGACTGGCCAAAATTCAGGAAACCAAGCGTGTAGTTGGTCTTGAGGGCGGCCTGTTCATATCCCGCCATAGCCGCATCATAGCGTTCAGCTTCGCGCTGTTCCGCGCCAAAATACTTAACGGTTTCGAAATTCAGCAGGCTATCAATTGCCTTTTGGTTGGCATCGGTGTCTTGCTCGTTCATTTCCTTGCGGATCTGCACGCGCCATTCGGTGACACGGAACGTAAACCAGACATAAAGCGCGATCGTTCCGACAACGACGGCCAGATACCATACGTCGAACAAGAAGAACAAAACGACTGAAATCATCAGTAATTCCAACACCAGCGGCCCGATACTGAACAGCAAGAACCGCAGCAGAAATTCGACGCCTTTGACGCCCCGTTCGATGATCCGCGACAACCCGCCAGTTTTGCGGGTGATGTGATAGCGCATGGAAAGTCGGTGGATATGCGTGAATGTCTCAAGCGCCAACTGCCGCAATGCACGCTGCCCCACGCGGGCAAAAATCACGTCGCGTAGCTGCTGAAAGCCGACATTCATCAGCCGCGCCGCGCCGTAGGCCAATGTCAGCCCAACCGCACCCATCGCCAGAAACAGCGCCGATGACCCGTCATCTTCGCCTGCCAGACTGTCAACTGCACCTTTATACAAAAGGGGCGTGCCCACCGCAATCAACTTGGCCAAGACAAGGACGATCATCGCCCCACTGACACGTCGCTTTACCCACCCCTCGCCGTCAGGCCACAGATAGGGGATGACCCGCCGGATCGTGCGCATTCCGTTAAGCTGGTCATCATTTAGGTTGGCATCAGTCTTGGTAAGGCGGCGCATATGAGGGCTTTCATCTGAACAGATAGGTTTAGATAGGGTCGCATCGGTGTAATGACCAGCCCTGCCGTCAGTGGCGGGCATCAGCCGCATTGCCCCGCCTGAACCGACCAGCTAGGTCTTGGAGCAAATGCGTATAACCGGAGTCGCGCCATGACCAAAGATACACCCGACCTTGGCCCCTTTGATTGGGCTGATCCGTTCCAGATCGAACGCCAGTTGACCGAGGACGAGCGCATGCTGCGTGATGCGGCCAACACCTTTGCCCAAACGACCTTGCAACCGCGCGTCACGCAGGCCTATCGCGACGAAGTTACAGACCCTGATATTTTTCGCGAAATGGGCGAAGCTGGCCTGCTGGGCCTGACCATCCCCGAAGAATACGGCGGGCTTGGCACGGGTTATGTGACCTACGGCCTTGTCGCGCGCGAGATCGAGCGCGTGGATAGCGGTTATCGTTCAATGATGTCGGTGCAATCGTCCCTCGTGATGTATCCGATCAACGCCTATGGCAGTGACGAACAGCGCCAGAAATACCTCCCCGGTTTGGCGGCTGGCACGCTGATCGGTTGTTTCGGGCTGACCGAGCCGGACGCTGGCAGTGACCCAGGCGGCATGAAAACCCGCGCAAAAAAAACGCCGACCGGTTATAAGATCAGCGGGTCAAAAATATGGATTTCAAACAGCCCGATTGCTGATGTGTTCGTGATCTGGGCCAAGTCAGACGCGCATGAAGGCAAGATTCGCGGCTTCGTGCTGGAAAAGGGCATGAAGGGGCTAAGTGCGCCGAAAATCGGCGGCAAGCTGTCGCTGCGCGCCTCGATCACTGGCGAAATTGTCATGGACGGCGTCGAAGTCGGTGAGGATGCTCTGCTTCCCGGTGTTCAGGGCCTCAAGGGGCCATTTGGCTGTCTGAACCGCGCGCGATATGGCATCAGCTGGGGCGTTTTGGGCGCCGCGGAGGCCTGCTGGCACGCGGCACGCCAATACGGGCTTGATCGCAAGCAGTTCAACCGACCATTGGCGCAAACGCAGCTCTTTCAAAAGAAACTGGCGGATATGCAAACCGAAATCACGCTGGGCTTGCAAGGGTCGTTGCGGGTTGGGCGCCTAATGGAAGATCACGCAGCCGCCCCAGAAATGATCTCGATGATGAAGCGCAATAATTGCGGCAAGGCGTTGGATATAGCGCGCATGGCGCGCGACATGCACGGCGGCAACGGGATTTCCGAAGATTTCCAAGTCATGCGTCATATGGTAAACCTTGAAACCGTCAACACCTACGAGGGCACCCATGACGTGCATGCGCTTATCTTGGGGCGGGCGCAGACCGGATTGCAGGCCTTTTTCTAAGGAACGCGAAAAAGGCATTTCCTTTGCCTAGTTTTGCCGCATTGCCGCGCGACAAAGGACGCAGTGCGCGACGAAGTGTGACAGGGAAGAGTGTAATGAAAGACGCAGCCAGCCGATTTGATGCCGATCTAAGCGACCTTGGCCATGACGAGTGGCTGACCCAGCTTGAAGAGGTCGCAACAGAGTTTGGGTCGTTTGAGCGCCTTGGTGCGCATCATTTGGCTGCGTTTATTGACGAGGGGCCCGAGCTGCTTGTCACGTTTGAATCGGTTGATGTCGCGCGCGAGCAAAATCACGACGAAGAACCAATCGGTTTTGCCTTTGTGCGGTCCGAAGGTTGGTCACATTTGGCTATTCTTGCCACTAAAGACACCTGGTTTCGCGATGAAACTGTCTATGGATATTTTGACCGTCTGGTCGATGACGGGTTCTTTGAGGACTTTGATTCCGTTCTATTTTACGGCGCTGGCATGTCTGGATACGCGGCCGCCGCATTTGCCGTTGCCGCACCGGGCACAAGGGTTCTGGCGCTGCGTCCGCAAGCCACGCTTGACCCGCGCGTGACCGGATGGGACAATCGGTTTACCGCAATGCGACGCACATCGTTTACTGATCGCTACGGCTATGCACCTGACATGATTGATGCGTTGGACCGCGCGTATATTGTCTATGATCCGTTCGAACCGATGGACGCGATGCATGGCGCGTTATTTACCAAACCCAATGCCACAAAACTGCGCGTACCGCATTTGGGCGGTGTAATCGAACGGGATATGGCCGGAATGCATATGTTGGCCCCGATGATCACATCGGCTATGGATGGCACGTTGACGGGGGCCGCATTCTCGCGGCTTTATCGCAAGCGCCAAAGCCACCTGCCCTATCTGCGCGGATTGCTCGCCGTCACTGAAAAACGCGACAGGCCTGATCTGGCCCGCCGCGTTTGTAATTTCAGTCTACGCGACCGTCAGCGCCCGTTTTTCGCGCGCAAACTAGAATTATTGGACGACGCCAATCCCAAATGATCAACTGCCGCGCTTGTCCATCATCGCTTTAGCACCGGCGACAATCCGCAACGCAAAATAACCCAGCACCAGCCCGATCGCGATCCAGAATGGCGTGCCGCTATTAAAGACTCGCGTCAAAAGACCCGTGCCAAGCAACGCCACCATAAAACTGATCAAACGGTGCTCTGACTCCTCAACCGCAAACAGAGGCGACAACAACTTGGCGACGGGGCGGGCAACAGGCCCGTCCAGATAGGGCGTGATAAAGCCTGCAATCAAAGCGATAATAAATACGAACACGTCGTTTCTCCTGTTTGGTGTTACGCGCACCATATCATAACAGCACTTGGAGTTACGGGGAATAATTCACGCCCTCTGGTCAGAATCTTAAACAGCGTGTAATCGGAAGACATGAGCCCACAGATCATAGACCGCCTGACGATACGCCGCCCCGATGATTGGCACTTGCATCTGCGTGATGGTGCAATGCTTGACGCCATGCTTCCTGAGACCGCCCGCCATTTTGGCCGCGCGATCATCATGCCCAATCTGGTGCCGCCGGTTGTGACGGCGGCGCAGGCCGCCGCCTACCGCGACCGGATCATGGCCGCCCTGCCCGATGGCATGGCGTTTCAGCCGCTGATGACGCTTTATTTGACTGAAGACACTGATCCAGCGGATGTGGCGCAGGCCCACGCGGACGGTATTGCGACTGCGGTCAAGCTTTACCCCGCAGGTGCGACGACAAATTCTGCAAGCGGTGTCGCGAATTTCAACAAGATCCGCCCCGTGTTGGAAAAGATGGCCGAGATTGGCATGCCCCTTTGCGTACACGGCGAAGTTACCAACCCCGACATCGACATTTTTGACCGTGAGGCGGTGTTCATCGACAAAGTGCTGAAACCGATCCGCAAGAAGACCCCCGATTTGCGCGTTGTTATGGAACATGTCACCACCCAGAACGCCGTGGACTACGTGCGCGATAGTTCGAAAAACCTGGCGGCGACAATCACCACGCATCATCTGATTATTAACCGCAACCATATCCTTGCTGGCGCGATCAGGCCGCATTATTACTGCCTGCCCGTGGCCAAACGTGAGCAACATCGTGTAGCGCTGGTGCAGGCGGCAGTATCGGGCGACAAGCGGTTCTTTCTTGGCACGGATTCAGCGCCGCACACGGATGCACGCAAACTGCAAGAATGTGGTTGCGCGGGCATCTTTTCGGCCACAAATACCATGTCCTGCTTGGCCGAAGTCTTTGATGTGGCGCGCAAATTGTCGCAACTCGAAACGTTTTCTTCGCTGAATGGTCCGGGGTTTTACGGCCTGCCACCATCCGAGGATACCATCACCCTCGTGCGCGGCGCGCCGGTTGATTACCCCACTCACATCGACACTGGCGAAGGCCCTGTCACACTTTTCAATCCCGGTTTTCCGCTGCATTGGCACGTTGAAACCTGACGCGACAGGACCCCGCATTTATGATCCCTACCTCCTTTCCGCCCAAAGAAGAAATGGCCCGCCTGACCGCGCGCATGATGCTTGAAATCAAGGCGATTTCGTTCAACGCAAACGAACCGTTTACCCACGCCAGCGGCAAGCAGGCACCGACCTATATCGATTGTCGCAAGCTGATCTCGTTTCCACGTATTCGCACGACCCTGATGGATTTCTTGACCGTCACCGTGATGCGTGAATGCGGGTTCGAGGCGTTTGATAATATCGCTGGCGGCGAAACCGCGGGTATTCCGTTTGGTGCGCTTGTCGCCGAACGCATGGCCCTGCCGATGACCTATGTGCGCAAAAAACCAAAGGGCTATGGGCGCAACGCTCGGATTGAAGGTGTGATGACCGAGGGGCAGCGCGTGCTGCTGGTCGAGGATTTGACGACTGATGGCGGCAGCAAGTTATCGTTTGTTGATGCGATCCGCGAAACCGGCGCGACTTGCAATGCGACGGCGGTGATTTTCTACTACGGCATCTTTGACGGCGTCGAAGAAACGCTCGGCGATCATGGTGTGAAACTACTGCATCTGTGCACATGGTGGGACGTTCTCGCCGAGGCAAAGGCGCAGGGGTCGTTCACGCCCGAAACATTGACCGAAGTCGAATCGTATCTGAACGATCCCGCCGGATGGAGCGGCGCACGTAACGGGTAAGCCGATAAATCGACCAAACTTTTCCGCATGCAAATTTGCCGCTTTATCCCAGATGTTGACAGAACTGTGACGTTCGGCGCAATATCTGGACCTTAGCGGTCGACGCAAAGCTATCCACAGAAAGATACATTTTGCCCCCGCCGCATCGGCAATGTATCCCGAACGCCAAGCGGGACATCGACCAAAAACGAGGGCAGTATGAACGAGATCACCACATTCAACGCGACCGGAGTCGAAGGCGCGAACGTGGATGCCATGCCCCACTCGATCGAGGCTGAACAGCAATTGCTGGGCGCGATCCTGACCAACAACGATATCTTTGACCGCATCGCCAGCATCATTGGCCCGCGCCATTTCTATGATCCCGTGCATGCGCGTATTTTTGAAATTGCTGCCAGCCGGATCGCCAAGAACAACCTTGCCTCGCCCGTTACGCTCAAGGCTTTCCTCGAGGACGACGAAGGGCTGAAAGAACTTGGCGGGCCGGCTTACCTCGCGCGCCTTGCGGGTGCCGCGATTTCCGCCTTTGCGGTGCGTGACTACGCAAAGATGATCTATGACTTTTCAGTGCGCCGTGAACTCATCCAAGTGGGCCGCGACATCGCCGCCAAGGCCGCTACCGTCGATATCGACAGCGAGCCACGCGAACAGATCGTCGAGGCCGAACAAGAGCTTTATCGTCTGGCCGAACAGGGCACCACCGAAAGCGGATTTCAAAGCTTTCTCAAGGCGGTAACAGACGCCGTGAACATGGCAAACGCCGCTTATCAGCGCGAGGGCGGCCTTGCAGGCGTTGCGACCGACCTTACAGATATGGATCGGATGCTGGGCGGTTTGCACAAATCCGACCTTCTGATTTTGGCGGGCCGCCCGTCGATGGGCAAGACATCACTGGCCACCAACATCGCCTATAACGTGGCCAAGGCCTATAAGAAGGGCAAGTTGCAAGATGGCACCGAAGGGGCGGTAGATGGCGGCGTTGTCGGCTTTTTTAGCCTCGAGATGAGTGCCGAACAACTGGCGGGCCGTATCCTTGCCGAAGCCTCCGAAATCTCGAGCCACAAAATCCGTCAGGGCGACATGGACGAGGTCGAATTTCGCCGCTTTGTCGATGCTGCCAAATCACTTGAATCCTGCCCGTTGTTTATCGACGACACCGCGGCAATCCCGATCAGCCAATTGGCCGCCCGCGCGCGTCGTCTCAAACGCACCCACGGGCTTGACCTGTTGATTGTCGACTACCTTCAGCTGGTGCGCGGCACTTCGGAAAACCGCGTGCAGGAAATCGGCGAGATTTCCATGGGACTCAAGGCGATTGCCAAGGAATTACAGATCCCCGTGCTTGCCCTGTCACAGCTGTCACGTCAGGTCGAAAGCCGCGAAGACAAGCGCCCTCAGCTTTCCGATCTGCGTGAATCAGGCTCAATCGAGCAAGACGCCGATGTGGTCATGTTCGTCTATCGCGGCGAATACTACAAAGAGCGCGAAAAGCCTGCCGATCACGAGTTGGACAAAGTCGCGATCTGGCAAGAAGAGATGGACCGCCTGCACGGTAAGGCCGAAGTCATCATCGGCAAACAGCGTCACGGCCCAATCGGCACGTTCGAGCTGTCCTTCGAGGCGCAGTTCACCCGCTTTGGCAATCTAGTCAAACCTTGGCAGCAGGACGCCGGCGGCGGTAATTATTGACGCGGCCGCATTGCGTCTGGCCGAGTGACCCTTAGACTGTCGCTACCCTGCCGGAGAACCCTATGACCGACGATCAAGCCCCCCGCACGTCCGCCGCCCAAGAACGCGGTGTGCGTTACGCCCGCGAGCTGGAAACCCACCTTGAATGGCTTGATACAATCACTGGCACCGCGCTGGGGATTTTGGCCGTCGCATCTGGAATTTACACGTATCTGGGTGTTTCCTCCCTGCTTGATGACACCGGCGCGCTCAGCTTTTTCGCAGCAATGGCCTATTCCGTCGCCGTTTCGGTCGCGATCTTCGTGTTCTGGTCCTATCTCATGCGGCTCTTGCCCGCTGTACGCACTGCGGGTGCACGGATTGGTTTGTTGGCGTCGATGCTCCTGGGCAGTTGCGCGATTATTGCCATGTCATCGTGGCTGAATGCTGCCGCATTGGCGGGTGCCGCCGCAGTGGAACAGCATCTGGCAAAAACGGTGCAGGATTATCAAGGCGCGCTAGAACGCGCCAATGGCATCGCTGTCGCCGCCCAAGGATTAGAACGCGACGTCGCCCGCGTGCGCCAAAGCTTTGAAGACCTAAGCGAGCAAGAAGCCACAGGCCAACTATCGGGCATCGCCGGACAAGGCGCAGTGTTCCGGCTTTTACGTCAGAAATCAGACGAACTGATTGGGCTAGAAGAACAGATCGCCAGCCAACAGCCACTTGTCGACGCCGCCTTTGACGAGGGCAACGCCATCCTCAGCCGGATGCGCGCCCTGACCGTGGAACCCGGTCCCGTCGAGGCCCGATCAGTGCAATTTTCCGAAGATGCCGTGCGGCTCGCCAATATCATTACGCAATTGCGTCAACTGTCCGTCGCGCCACTTGTGGGCCGTGCTGCCCAAGACCTGTCGGCGTCCGTTGTGTTGCCGCAGCTAGATGGCAGCACCGATTCCAACCGCCAAGACCAACAAGCCACGATCACATCGGTGCTGACGGTCCTGGGCCAGCGCGCCGATACGCTACAGATCGCGGCGCAGGGTGTTTTGGATATGGCAGCGCCTTCTGAAATTACTTACACGCCGATTTCCACCGCAGATGCAGTGATACGCTATGCCGAAAATTTTGTGCCCAGTTGGGCAGGCGCAATCGCGATTGATCTGTTGCCCGCCGTGCTGGTGTTCATCGTTATGGTCACCCAAGCAGCGATCCGGTCGGGCCGCGAAGGGGCCGCGAACGAAGACCTAATGACACTGGCCGAATTGCGCACCGCAATCGTCGCCCTGCGCGATGTTGAAGCTGTGTTGGAACGCCGCGCACCGCCCGCTCCGCCACCAGACAAGCCCGCCCACACATGACCGCGCCACCGGATTTACCCGCTGATAAGCCGTTTCAAGCCAAGAGGATCATCCAAGCCGTATTGGTCGTGCAACTGGCCATTGCCGTGATCCTGTTTGGTGCGGATCTATTGCCAAGCTTTGGTAATCTGATCTCGCCGTCAAGCGCCCCTGATCTGACTCAACCCGCTAGTCCGGGCGATCAAACCCGCCGTTACACGCCGCGCGACCTGCCCGCGCGAACGCCCAATCCCGGCAGTCGCCCGATCCCGGCTCAAACCGACATGCCCAACCGGCTTGCGTTTGAATTTACCACATGGGAGGGCGCGCGCGCGCTGACCCTAACGGGCCGAATCGCAGAAGGGGACGCAGGCCGTTTTGCCGACGCGCTGGCCAGCCGTAACGCCCCCGAGATTGTATTCCTCAACAGTCCCGGCGGGTCGGTTATGGATGCGTTGGAAATTGGGCGCGGCCTGCGCATCCTCGATGTCACCACCCAGCTGACAGCAAGCGATATTTGCCTCTCGGCCTGCCCGTTACTATTTGCCGCCGGCACCACACGGATCGCCGATGACGATGCATGGCTAGGGGTGCATCAAAGCTATTTTGGCGAAAGCACCGTGCTTCCTGCCTTTTTGGCAGTCGATAATATCCAGCGCGGTCAGGCCAAAGTCATCGGCTATTTCCACGACATGGGTGTCGATCTGCGCATCATGCAACCCGCCATGTCCACCCCACCCGACGAGATATACCTGCTGAATCCGCAGGAGCGGGCAGACTACAACCTTACCACACCCCTGCCGGAATAGCGGGAATGAAAGGGACGCGGTTTTGCAACGACGTCGATTATTGCAAATGGGCAGTGCAGCCGCTGGTGTCGCCATGACGGGTGCGCCACTTGCCACCCTGCCCGCCGGTTTCCATGTCCCCGCCGAAGAAGACCACCACGAGCGCACCTTCATGCAGTGGCCTGTGAACCGGCGCGTTCACCCGGACGACGTGTTTCTGGACATGACGCAGCAGACCATCGCCGATGTGGCCAACCCGATTGCGCAGTTCGAGCCCGTTACAATGCTGGCCCACGCTGATGATCACGCAGGCGCGCGCGTCAAACTGGCGTCGAATGTTGAGTTATTGTACGTTCCGACTGAAGATCTGTGGTGCCGCGATGCCGGCCCACTCTTTGCCAAAGGCCGAGATGGGTCGCCTGCCGCAAGTCATATCCGGTTCAACGGCTGGGGCGAAAAGCAGGTCAATACTCTCGACAGCCAGATCGCCGCCGAGGTCGCGCGTCATCTGGGGTCTGCCCTGTCGCGCCGACCTGTGGTTAGCCTTTGCGCTTGACCCTGCTCCCTAGCGTGTCAAAACACCTGTCATGAGTACAGGTTCACTTACAGTAGATATTGATGCCCTCGCGGCAAACTGGCGCGCACTTGATGCCCTGTCGGGCAGTGAAACCGCCGCCGTGGTCAAGGCCGATGGCTATGGCCTTGGGGCTGCGAAAGTGGCGCGCGCTTTGGCCAAGGCGGGTGCCCGCACGTTTTTCGTCGCGGCAGCCCAAGAAGGCGCGACCGTGCGCCAAGCCCTTGGTCCTGATCCGCAAGTGTGCGTATTCAACGGCCATATGCGCGGCGATACCGATATGATTGGCGATCTGATGCTGACGCCGATGCTTAATACCATCGGACAGGTGACGCGGCATTTCGAAAGTCTGCCTGGCCATCCGTTCGGCATTCAGCTTGATACCGGCATGAACCGTCTGGGCATGGAGATCGGCGAATGGGCCGCGATTGCCGAAGTGGCGATTGGTGCAGGGCCAATGCTGGTGATGTCGCATCTGGCCTGCGCTGACGATCCCGACCACCCGATGAACGCGCAACAATTGGCGCAGTTTCACCTGATGACAGACGGCATTGCTGTGCCGCGCTCTTTGGCGGCGACGGGGGGTATCTTGTTGGGGCCGGACTATCATTTTGACATCACGCGCCCCGGTATTGGCCTGTATGGCGGTGCGCCGTTTGCCGAAGCCCGTGCCGTGGCCCATCTCGACTTGCCCGTCGTGCAAATTCGCAACGTCGAAGCGGGCGAGACCGTTGGTTATTCCAACTCATGGACCGCCCAACGCGACAGCCGCATCGCGACGCTTGCAGCCGGATACGCCGATGGCATCCTGCGCGCGCTGTCGGGCAACGTGACACTCTGGCATGGCGACCAGCCCTGCCCGCTGGTGGGCCGTGTATCAATGGACTTACTGACGGTTGATGTGACTGATCTGGGCGAAACGCCCCACACCCTTTCCTTGTTGAGCGCCACTCAAACCGTCGATGATCTGGCCGCACTTGCCGGCACGATCGGCTACGAAATCCTCACGTCGCTGGGGCCGCGTTACCAGCGTCGGTATGCCGAAATATGATGCGTTTTGTCGCCTCTCTTGGCGCGGCGGTGCTAGCTGTCTTTGCGGCAATCGGGCGGGTTGCTATTTTCACTGCCCAAACGATCAGCCACCTTGTCCGTCCACCGTTTTACCCGCGCGAATTCGGGCAGGCGCTGCTACAGATCGGCTATTTCTCCCTGCCCGTTGTGGGTCTGACGGCATTTTTCACGGGCGGCGCGCTGGCCTTGCAAATCTACGCAGGCGGCGCGCGCTTTAGCGCCGAGGCCGTCGTGCCACAAATCGTCGCCATCGGCATGGTGCGCGAGCTTGGCCCTGTACTGGTTGGCTTGATGATCGCCGCGCGCGTCACGTCTTCCATCGCTGCCGAAATCGCCACGATGAAAGTGACCGAACAGATTGATGCGCTAGTCACACTTTCGACCCATCCGATGAAATACCTGACCTTGCCGCGTGTTCTAGCGGCAACACTGGTCATGCCCCTTCTGGTTGGCGTCGGCGATGTGATTGGTATTTTTGGCGGTTATATTGTCGGCACGCAGCGGCTCGGCTTTAACGCCGCCGCCTATCTGCAAAACACCGCCGATTTCCTTGAGGTACGCGATGTGGTGTCATCCCTGACCAAAGGTGCAGTGTTCGGGTTTATCGCCGCCCTGATGGGCTGTTACTACGGCATGCAGTCAGAGCGTGGCGCGATGGGCGTGGGCCGCGCCACCAAAGGGTCAGTTGTTGCTGCCGCTGTGTTGATCCTCGCCGCAAACTTCCTTCTGACAGAGGCGTTTTTCTCAGTATGATCCGCCTTGCCAACGTCCATAAATCCTTTGGCGACAACCACGTTTTGCGCGGGGCGTCCCTGCATGTGCCCAAGGGCCAAAGTATGGTGGTGATCGGCGGGTCCGGCACCGGCAAATCGGTGTTGATCAAATCGGTGCTTGGGCTGGTCAAACCCGACAGCGGCAAAATCGAAGTCAATGGTCAGGATGTGGCCCGCGCCGACCGTGATGCGTTTCTGGCGCGTTTCGGCATGCTGTTCCAAGGCGGCGCGCTGTTTGACAGCCTGACCGTCTGGCAAAACGTCGCCTTTCGGCTGCTGCGTGGATCGCTGAAACGTCCCTTGGACGAGGCCCGCGCCGTAGCCATCGAGAAGCTCCGCCGTGTGGGATTGGACAAAGACGTCGCCGACCGCCTGCCCGCCGAGCTTTCGGGTGGCATGCAAAAACGTGTCGGCCTTGCCCGTGCCATTGCCGCCGATCCAGAAATCATCTTTTTCGATGAACCCACGACCGGCCTTGATCCGATCATGGCGGGTGTCATCAACGATCTGATCCGCGAAATCGTCACTGAAATGGGTGCAACGGCCGTGACGATCACCCATGACATGACTTCTGCGCGCGCCATCGCCGATCAAGTGGCAATGCTGCACGCGGGCAAGGTGCGCTGGTGTGGCCCGATCAACGAACTCGACACAACCGACGATCCTTATGTGCAGCAGTTCATCCATGGCCGCGCCGACGGGCCAATCGCCGCCCTGCGCTGATGGTCGCCGCCACGCACCCCTTGCACCCCACAGCAAGCGCCGCTACATAGATGGCTCCCACCAGAAAGGCCTCGCCGATGATGACTGCCCTGCGCTATGCCAACCTGTGCCTGCTGGTGTTGTTTCCCATCGCGTGGTTTGCGCCCTTGTTGCGCGCAGGTCTGCTTCCTCTGTTCGGTCTGTCAGAAATCAGCGTCATCTCGGGCCTGCAATCCTTGTGGGAAAGTGATGTCGCCTTGGCCTTGCTGGTCACCGTCTTCGCGCTGTTTGCGCCCTATCTGAAAACCATCGGCCTAGCGCTGATCCACTTTGGCTTGCTGCACCGCAAAGTCCTGCCCGCCCTGACCTATATAGGCAAACTCGCCATGGCAGACGTCTTCTTGATCGCGCTTTATATCGTCGTCGTCAAGGGCGTCGGCTGGGCCAAAGTCGAAACCGCATGGGGCCTCTATCTGTTCACCGGCTGCATCCTTGCCAGCATCGCCATTTCAACCCTCACCATACGCGCCTTGAAACGCTAACATCTCATCTTGCCAAAAATATCCCCGCCGGAGGCATCCGCTCTTGCCACAAGCGCGGCCATGGGACAAATGTAGAACATGGCAAAAGAACCAGCATTCACCTGCGCCAAATGCGCAACCAGTTTCACCAAATGGTCGGGACGTTGCGAAAGCTGCGGCGCCTGGAATTCCATCGAGGAATCCAAACCGCTGTCGACCGCTGGCCCGGCCAAGAAATCCTTAGGCGGCAAGCGCGGCAATGCGATCGTCCTGACGGATTTGGCCACACAAGAGGCTGAACCACCGCGCACGATGTCGGGTGTCGATGAACTTGATCGTGTGCTGGGTGGTGGCCTTGTCCCCGCATCGGCGTTGTTGGTCGGCGGTGATCCCGGTATCGGTAAATCAACGCTGTTGTTGCAGGCCGCCGCACGATTTGCGCGCAATGGCCTCAAAGTGATCTATATCTCGGGCGAAGAATCCGTAGCACAGGTGCAGATGCGTGCCCGCCGCCTTGGCCTGACAGAAAGCCCGGTGATGTTGGCCGCCGAAACCAACCTACGCGATATCCTCACCACGTTGGAAACCGAAAAGCCGGACCTCGCGATCATCGATTCCATTCAAACCATGTGGGCCGATAACGTCGAAAGCGCGCCAGGCTCCGTGAGCCAAGTGCGCGCCTCGGCGCACGAACTGACCACATTTGCCAAACGTAAAGGCATCGCCGTGGTCATGGTCGGCCATGTAACCAAAGATGGCACCATCGCAGGCCCGCGCGTCGTCGAACATATGGTCGACACCGTGCTTTATTTCGAGGGCGAGCGCGGCCACCAGTTCCGTATCCTGCGCTCTGTTAAGAACCGCTTTGGTCCCGCCGACGAAATCGGTGTGTTTGAAATGACCGGCAAAGGGCTGGCCGAGGTCAAGAATCCATCTGCGTTATTCCTGTCCGAGCGCGGCAAACCCACACCCGGTTCGGTGGTATTTGCAGGTATCGAAGGCTCACGCCCTGTGCTGTGCGAATTTCAGGCCCTCGTCGCGCCCTCCCCGCACAGCCAACCGCGCCGCACGGTTGTCGGCTGGGATGGCGGGCGTTTGGCTATGATTCTGGCGGTGCTCGAAGCGCGTTGCGGCGTGCCTTTCACCGGCCTTGATGTCTATCTGAACGTCGCGGGGGGCTTGCGGGTCACTGAACCTGCCGCCGATCTAGCTGTGGCCGCCGCACTTATTTCTGCGCGTGAAGACGCTGCTTTACCCGCTGACTGTGTTGTTTTTGGCGAAATTAGCCTCTCGGGGGCGCTTCGTCCGGTGTCCCAGACCGAAAACAGATTGAAAGAGGCGCAAAAACTTGGTTTTACGCAGGCCATCACTCCGTCGCAAAAGAAGCGCGTCGGAGACGGCGGCCTGACCCTTCGCTCAATGGAGGATCTTCCCGCATTTGTGGAACAGATATTTGGCGCGCAATAACGCCGCACAAGGGAAGACGACGACATGGATAGCTTTACCATCATCGACGGCGTAGTTGCCGTTATCATCGTCCTCTCGGCGCTTCTGGCCTATTCGCGCGGTTTCGTGCGCGAAGCCATGGCGATTGCCGGCTGGATCGGGGCGACAGTGCTTGCGTTTATCTTTGCCGATCAGGTGCAGCCGCTGATCCGCCAAATCCCCGTCGTTGGGGAATTCATCGATGACAGCTGCGAGCTGAGCATCATCGCTGCATTCGCCGCCGTGTTCGCCGTAGCGCTGGTGATCTTTTCGATCTTCACGCCGCTGTTTTCCAGCCTTGTGCAACGCTCGGCGCTAGGTGGATTAGACCAAGGTGTTGGATTTATGTTCGGCGTGTTGCGTGGCGTCCTTTTGGTGGCGGTCGCCTTTTTCGTCTACGAGACGATTCTGTCCGCTCAGGATGTTGCCATGGTCGACGACAGCCGCGCCAAGGCCGTGTTTGGCCGCCTGACCGGCCAGATCGGTGATCGTGACCCCGAAGCAGCGCTTGGCTGGATCACCACTCAATACGAACAATTGGTCGGCAACTGCGGCGCAGCACAGTAATCGCAAGGGCGCGGTTATCCACGGGTGACACCGCACCGCCAACCGACTATCAGGGGGCCACGTCAAACCCCTCGGATTCGGAGCTACCTCCCCGTGTCATATGACCAAAACTCGCTGCAGATGCCCCCCGCCCATCCTTTTGATGATGATAAACTCAAAGAGGAATGCGGCGTGTTCGGCGTTGTTGGCCTAGCAGACGCGGCCAATTTCGTCGCCCTTGGCCTGCATGCCCTGCAACATCGGGGACAAGAGGCAGGCGGCATCGTCGCCCATGATCCGGAAGTTGGTTTTTCCGAAGCGCGGCGTTTCGGCTATGTCCGCGACAACTTTACCAGCCAAAAGCTGATGGAAACCCTGCCAGGTGCAATCGCTATTGGGCATGTGCGCTATTCCACCGCCGGATCAAAAGGGCCGACCGCGATTCGCGATGTGCAGCCGTTCTTTGGTGAATTTTCGATGGGTGGCGCCGCTGTTGCCCATAACGGCAATATCACCAACGCCATTGCCTTGCGCAAAGAACTTATCGAACGTGGTTCGATCTTTCAGTCCAGCAGCGACAGCGAATGCATCATTCACCTAATGGCCCGCTCAATGGGGCGCAATATTCCCGACCGCATGGAAGAAGCACTGCGCAAAGTTGAAGGCGCGTTTTCCATCGTTGCCATGACCAGAACCAAGCTGATCGGCTGCCGTGATCCGCTGGGTGTGCGCCCGCTGGTTCTGGGCAAAATCGGTGATGGCTTCGCGCTAAGTTCCGAAACCTGCGCTTTGGACATCATCGGCGCAGAGTTCGTCCGCGAGATCAAACCTGGCGAGATGGTCGTGATCACCGCCAAGGGCGTCGAAAGCCACTTTCCGTTCCGCCCTGCCAAGCCGAGGTTTTGCATCTTTGAACACGTCTATTTCAGCCGCCCCGACTCGATTTTGGGTGGCCGCAGCGTTTACGAAACCCGCGAGGCAATCGGCCGTGAACTAGCCAAAGAAGCCCCCGTTGATGCCGATCTGGTCTGCCCGGTGCCCGACAGTGGCACACCTGCGGCAATCGGCTATTCGCTGCAGAGCGGCATTCCCTTCGCGATGGGCATCATCCGCAACCAATATGTAGGCCGGACGTTCATCGAACCGACCGAACAGATCCGCAACATGGGTGTGCTCCTGAAACTCAACGTTAACCGCGCGCTGATTAAGGGCAAGCGAGTGATCTTGGTTGATGACAGCGTTGTGCGTGGCACGACCAGCCGCAAAATCAAGGAAATGATCCTTGATGCGGGTGCCGCAGAAGTTCATTTTCGTATTGCCTCCCCGCCCACCGCATGGCCGTGCTTTTATGGCGTGGACACCCCACAACGCGACAAACTGTTGGCCGCAACCATGTCAGAAGAAGAAATGCGCGACCATCTGTCTGTCGACAGCCTTAGATTCATCAGTCTTGATGGGCTTTATCGCGCCGTCGGCGAGGCAAAAGGCCGCGACCCCAAGCAACCACAGTACTGTGATGCCTGCTTTAGCGGCGAATACCCAGTGAGCCCCACTGATATGCTCGAGGCCGGATTTGAGATGAAACCCGCCGCCGAATAAGCGCGCTTTTGCCGAAAACCGAACCGCCTGATCTGCCGGCATTGCTGCGCCGCGGCAATGCTGCCATCTGCCCGCCCTTGCCAAAAGGTGGACCGATGACAAACGAAACCCCGACCAACGTAGGCGCGCTTGCCCGCGCCCCAGATACGATCCCGATGAACCGCATTGTGCTGCTTGGCACCGTGCTGGGCCCCGAAGGGTCGCATGCGCTTGTGCGACTTGCCAGCGGCGAGGTGCAGCGCCTTGGTTTGGGCGACACGCTGGACGACGGCGAAATCATCGCGATTGAAATCGGCCAGCTAACCATCGCCGATGGCGGGCGCAGTTGGACGCTTGAACAGCCGGGCCGATAGCAAGGGTTGCCGCCCCGTGCGCGCTTGCCTATTCAGGGGCAAAGCTCAAACTACCAACGACGGCGTGCATTCAGTTCCAAGGAGAGAGTGATGAAAACCGCATTGATTACAGGCGCGTCACGCGGGCTTGGCGCAGCGCTTGCGCTGGCCCTTGCCCCGACCCATCACATAATCGCCGTGGGGCGCACAACCGGCGCGCTTGAAGAACTCGACGACCGCATTAAGGCAGCAGGCGGGCAGTCCACACTTGCACCGATGGATATCACGACAGCCGCTGCCATGCAGCAACTTTGCCGCTCGATCTATGATCGCTGGGGCAGCTTGGATCTTTGGGTTCACACCGCCATTCACGCAGCCCCACTCGCCCCTGCCGCGCATATTTCGCAAAAGGATTTCGACAAAAGCGTCGCAATAAATATCGCGGCAACGTCGCTGCTGATTTCCTATGTGACGCCACTTTTGGGCGAAAAAGGCCGCGCGGTGTTCTTTGATGATCCCCAAGGCGGCACGCCATTCTTTGGCAGCTATGGCACGACCAAAGGCGCGCAAATCGCGCTGGCACGGTCGTGGCAGGCCGAAACGGGCAAGACCGGCCCGGATGTGCGGATTTTGATGCCCAACCCGATGCCGACTGCGACCCGCGCGCGGTTCTATCCCGGCGAAGACCGCACCACACTGACTGACATACATACCGAGGCGGCGCGGTTACTGCCCGAAATCCTTAGTTAGGACCGTAACGGGATACTTGCCGCCTTGCCTGCCCTCGCATAGGTAAGACCAAAGCGGCGAAGGGCAAAAAATGCGTATTCTTGTGACAAACGATGACGGTATCAACGCCCCCGGCTTGATTGTGCTTGAAGCGATTGCGCGTGACATCGCGGGACCCGACGGCGAAGTCTGGATTGTCGCACCCGCGTTTGAGCAGTCCGGTGTGGGCCATTGCATCAGCTACACCCACCCGATGATGATTGCTGAGCTGTCCGAACGGCGATTTGCCGCCGAAGGGTCGCCCGCCGATTGCGTGCTTGCAGGGCTTTACGACGTCATGCTGGGCGGCGCGCCCGATCTGGTGCTGTCAGGTGTAAACCGTGGCAATAACGCCGCCGAAAATACGCTTTATTCTGGCACAGTCGGCGCCGCGATGGAGGCCGCGCTTCAGGGCCTGCCCGCCATCGCCCTGTCGCAGTTTTTTGGCCCCGACAACGCCAAACTGGATGACCCATTCGAGGCGGCAGTGCAGCACGGTGTCGCCACAGTGCGCACGCTTTTGGACAAGGGCATCTGGGACGGCGAAGACTACCGTCTGTTTTACAACGTCAACTTTCCGCCCGTGCCAGCCGCAGCCGTCAAAGGCATGGCCGTCACCACGCAGGGTTTTCGCAAAGACACGTTCTTTTCGGTCGAACCACACCATGCGCCGTCGGGCCGCAAATTCCTGTGGGTCAAAGGCGGCCCGCAGCATATTCCCACGGCCCCCGGGACTGACTCAGCCGCCTGTCTGGACGGATATATCGCCATAACCCCTATGCGCGCCGACCTAACAGCCCATGACACCATCGCAACCCTGCGGGAGCGTTTGGGGTGAGTCAAACCGCCGAAAGCAAGATGCAGTTCCTGTTCAAGCTCCGCTCCAAGGGAGTCACGGACAAGCGCACGCTGACGGCGATGGAAAAGACCGACCGCGCGCTGTTCGTGAAAGGCCATTTTGCTGAACGCGCTTACGAAGACATGCCGCTGCCGATTGCCTGTGGTCAGACTATCAGCCAGCCTTCAGTTGTCGGGCTAATGACGCAGGCGTTGAACGTACAGCCGCGCGACAAGGTCTTGGAGGTCGGCACCGGCTCTGGCTATCAGGCGATGATCCTTAGCCACCTTGCGCGCCGTGTTTACACGGTGGACCGTTACAAGCGGCTGGTGAGTGACGCGCGCGCCATATTCGAGGCGGCAGATATCACTAACATCACCGCGTTTACCGCCGATGGCAGCTTTGGTCTGCCCGATCAGGCACCCTTTGATCGCATCCTAGTGACTGCCGCCGCAGAAGACCCACCTGGCCCCCTCTTGGCGCAACTGCGGATCGGGGGTATCATGGTTTTGCCGGTCGGACAGTCTAATGCGGTCCAAAGCCTGATCCGTGTGACGCGGACCGAAACCGGGCTAGGCTATGACGAATTGCGACCGGTTCGGTTTGTGCCCCTGCTTGAAGGGCTGGGGCAAGACTGAGTGATGATTGAAAACGACGACGGTCCACCAAAAGGGCCGCGCAACCCGAGGATAGCAGACATGGCGATACCCACGCCCCGCCCTTTGAACACGCGCAGCACGATGACGTCTACAACCAGGCTGTTGATGGCCACCTGTACGTTTGCGGCCTTGGCTGCCTGCGACGCGAACGGCAATTTCGACCTTGATATGCGCGATATCGGCGGCGGGTTCGATACCTCGGCTGCCGCTGCAAACCTGACGGCGCGCCCGCGCCCCGACAATCGCGGCCTGATCTCTTATCCGAACTATCAGGTGGTTGTCGCTGAAAGTGGTGAAACGGCACGAATGGTTGCCGGTCGCCTTGGGCTGGATGCCGATGCCTTGGCGTCTTACAACGGGATCGATCCTGATGTGCCACTGCGCCGGGATGAAATCATTGCCCTGCCAAACCGGGTGGCTGAACCGTCTGCCGCAACTGGCGCGATTAGCAGCACCGGCCCGATCCAGCAGTCGCAGATTGATGTCACGACACTGGCAGGCGACGCAATTGATCGCGCAGGCGCGCAGCAGACGGTCACGCCGCCCACAGTCGCGCCCTCGCCTGTTCAAACCGGAAGCGAACCGATCCGCCACCGTGTAGTGCGCGGCGAAACCGCCTATTCAATTTCCCGTCTTTATAACGTGCCGGTGCGCGACCTTGCGGATTGGAACGGCCTTGGCCCCGACCTTGCCCTGCGCGAGGGCCAGTTCGTTCTGATCCCCGTGGCGGGGGCCACGCCACCCCTGTCCGCCACAACACCTGTCGAGCAACCCGGTACTGGCAGCACAACGCCAATACCGCCGAGTGCGGCGCAACCATTGCCCGCCGACGATACCGCCGCGGCCGGTGCAGTGGCGACCCCGCCGGCCCCTGATCTTGGCGCACGCACCACGACACCGGCGACCCGCGCACCGTTTGTCTATCCAGTGCAGGGCAGCATTATTCGTGAATATAGCCGCGGCCGCAACGAAGGTATCGACATCGGTGTTGCCGCAGGCACGCCAGTGAAAGCCGCCGCCGCTGGTACCGTGGCCGCAGTCACAACCGACACCAACGGAATCGCGATTGTGGTGATCAAACATACCGGCAATATCCTGACGGTCTATACCAACCTTGACGGACTGCGCGTGGCCAAGGATGACACCGTCACCCAAGGCCAGACCATCGCAACCGTGCGCGCAGGCAGCCCTAGTTTTGTGCATTTCGAAGTGCGTGACGGGTTGGAAAGCGTCGATCCGACCGATTACCTACCCTAAAAGGTTACGCCCCTGCGGCCCGCCAGATCGGTGAAATACTGCCAGGCCACGCGCCCCGAACGGGATCCGCGTGTGGCCTGCCATTCGATTGCCTCGGCGCGCAAGGTTTCATCCGTGATTTCAACGCCATGCGCGTCGCAATAGCCGCGGATCATCGCCAGATATTCGTCCTGATCACAAGGATGAAAGCCCAGCCAGAGCCCGAACCTGTCTGACAGTGAAACCTTCTCTTCGACGGCCTCACTTGGGGAAATCGCAGTTGAGCGTTCGTTTTCGATCATATCGCGCGGCATCAGGTGGCGGCGGTTGGACGTGGCATAAAGCACGACATTTTCAGGCCGCCCCTCGATCCCGCCATCCAGCACCGCCTTAAGGGATTTGTAATGGGAATCGTCATGGCCGAACGACAGATCGTCGCAGAACATGATGAACCGTTCCGGGCGTCCCCGCAGCAGGGCCAGACAGCGGCCAATACTGGGCAGGTCTTCGCGTTGCACTTCGACGATTTTAAGCTGCGAGAAATCCGCCAAAAGCGCGCCGTGGACCGCCTTGACCAGGCTGGATTTACCCATGCCCCGCGCGCCCCACAACAAGGCGTTATTGGCGGGCAGGCCACGGGCAAATTGCGCTGTGTTTTTATGCAGCGTGTCACGTGCACGGTTCACACCGACCAGCAAGGACAGGTCCACGCGGTTGATGTTATGAACAGGCTCCAGACGGTCGGGGTCCGTGTGCCAAACAAAGGCAGGGGCCGCGGCGAAATCAGGCGCGGCAAGCGGTGCTGGCGCCATACGGTCCAATGCATCCGCAATGCGGCGCATCACCTCCTCGCTCAAGGCTTGGGTTCCTTGTCCAGTTCCTCGTCGTCATCATAGTCGTCAAACAGACTCTCGCCTTCGCCAATCACACCCTCTTGGCGGGCACGCTTGTCTTTGCCACGCTCGACGTAGGCAACCAGATGGATCGAGATTTCATACAATCCAAAAACCACCACGAACAGGATCAACTGCGTTGTCACATCGGGTGGCGTCACCAAGGCTGCGACGATCAAAATACCGACAACCGCGTACTTCCGTGTCTTGCGCAACCCGCGCGACGAGGCCAAACCGGCCTTGCCCATCAGCGTCAGCAACACGGGCAATTGAAAGCACAGCCCAAACGCGACGATCATTTTCAGTGTAATATCAAGGCTTTCGTTAACCTTGCCGTTGAAGACGATGTCGACGCCTTTATCCAGCGCCAGATCTGTGCCTTCGCCCGCCAAAAGGGCAGACACGTAGGACGGAAAATCGGCAAAACCAAGGAAAAACGCCATCGCCAACGGGATCACAACGTAATGCGCAAAGGCCGCGCCAATCAAGAACAGGGCCGGCGATGCGACGATAAACGGCAGGAACGCCGACTTTTCGTTGCGATAAAGACCCGGCGCCACAAAGCGCCACATCTGATGCGCGATCACGGGAAACGACAGCATGAGGCCGCCAACCATCGAGATGCGGATCAGGGTGAAAAAGTATTCCTGCGGTGCGGTGTATTGCATCACAGGGTTCGGGTTCCCAAGGCTGCGCATCGTCTTTTCGATTGGCATCAGCAGGAAATCAAGGATTATCCCGCCAAAGCTGAAACAGATGATCATGCCAATGAAAAAGCCAAGCGCGCAGCGCATCAACCGCGTGCGCAATTCGGCCAGATGTTCGATCAGCGGGGCGCTGGAGTCTTCGATATCGTCCGTCGCGCTCATGCGTCACCTTTTGGGGCTGCGGGCTTTTTGGCGGCAGGTTTTTTCGTGACCGGCTTGGCAGCTAGTTTCTTGGCCGTCGGTTTTGTCGCCGGAGCCGCTTTCGCCGTTGGCTTTTTCGCTGCGGGCTTCTTTGCCGCTGGTTTTTTGGCAACAGGCTTGGTTGCCTCGATCGCGGGACCTTCGGCCGCCGCAGCTTCACGGGCTTTGCGGTCAGTTGCGGCTTTGGCAGTGGCCGCGCTGATTTTTTCCTTGGCTGCCTGTCGTTCTTCGGACAGCGCCGCCGTTGCTGGGCCGGACTTGGCCGCAGTCAGGCCTGAAGCTTCGCGGATTTTGTCCACGCCGAACTTTTTGGGGTTCACTGCGGCATTAAGGGTCTTTTGAATTTCACCCACCCCGGCCTGATCAGCCGCGGCATTCATCGCGCTTGAAAATTCGCGCGCCATTGCCTTGGCCTTGCCAGTGTATTGCCCGACCGTGCGGAACAAACCGGGCAAGTCCTTTGGGCCGACCACGATCAGCGCCACAATGCCGACCACCATTAATTCGCTCCAGCCAAGGCCGAACATGCGCGTACCCTTTATTAGGACAAGATCAGGCGCTTAGGCCTTGTCTTTGTCTTCTTCTTCTGGCGTGACGTCGCGGGCCACATCGGCCTGCTCTTCGATCTCTTTGTTGGTGTCATCGACGCCTTTCTTGAACGCGGTGATGCCTTTACCAACTTCGCCCATCAGCGAAGAAATCTTGCCGCGGCCAAACAGAACCAGCACGACGACTGCGATCAAAAGAAGGCCCGGAAGGCCGATATTATTGAGCATTTGAAAGTCTCCTGTATGGGCGGAACGTCCGGCCCAATATCATAGTCCGGCACTTAGATAGGCGCTGCATCGCGCCAAGGGAAGCCATAAACGGCCCCGCAAACCCCTTTTTTGCAAGGCTTTTCACCTTTTTGTAACAACAACTTGTCAACTGACAGGTTTATGTCAAAACTAGGCACAAAAGGAGCCTGATATGCGCCGTGCTGACCGACTCATGCAAATTATCCAGCTTTTGCGCGATGGCGACCTGCACCGCGCAGGTGATCTTGCTCGCGCCACAGGTGTGTCCCTGCGCACCATTTATCGCGATATGGACACGCTTGCCGCCTCGGGTGTGCCGATTGCGGGCGAACGCGGCGCGGGGTATCGGGTAACAGCGGCGATCACCCTGCCCCCGCTGAACCTGACCATGGTCGAGCTGGAAGCGCTACATTTGTCGCTCGCGGCAATCGGCCAAGCCGCTGACGATGATCTGCGCAATGCCGCCCGAAGCCTGTCGGCCAAAATCGACGCCGTGCTGCCCGAAGACCGCAGTAAGGCCCCCGCAAGCTACGGCTTTGCGATCTATCCTTTTGCCGATGCCGCGCGTGGCTTTCAGCATCTTCCGGTCATTCGCCAAGCGATCCGCGCGCGCCAAAAACTTGTGGTCACGCTTGATGGCAAGGACCGCACTGTCCGCCCGCTAAAGCTGGATTACTGGGGGCGGCTTTGGACCAGTGTCGTGTGGTGTGAAACCTCTCGCGGCTTTGCCGAACTGCGGATTGACCAAATCAGCGCCCTGCGGCTTTTGCCCAGCCTGTTTGTCGCCGAAAAAGGCAAGACACTCGCCGATTTCACAAGTTAGTCTCTTGGAAATACAAAACAACGGTCCCGCCGGATCATGATCCAAAGCGGCGTGCCGATCTGAGGAAGGAACACCGACGGGATCAGCGCCTTGAGCTTGGACCCGTCAAAATCCATCCGCAGTTCCACAAGGCTTTCACTGCCCATAAAGCGTGCGCGTTCGACAATGCCGCGCGCTGGCGTGCCCTCAAGCGGGGTCGGGTTTGGACCACGCCCACCGCGATCAAAATCAATTTTTAGGTGCTGCGGCCGGATAACGATATCGACTTTTGTGCCATTTGGCACACCGGGCGCAAGGAACTGGCCAAACGGCGTTTGCGTCAACGCGCCCTCGACTATACCGGATATCACGTTAATATCACTAAAAAATCCGGCCGCTTCTTTGTCGGTTGGCGTGTTGTAGATATTGTAGGGGGCGCCCTGCTGTACGATCCGGCCATCGCGCATCAGCGCGATTTCATCTGCCATGCGCATCGCCTCGCCCGGCTCGTGGGTCACAAGCAAAACGGCGGCACCTTCGTCTTTGAGAACCTCAAGGGTTTCGTCGCGGATGTCATCGCGCAACCGGTCATCAAGGCCGCTGAACGGTTCGTCCATCAGCATAATACGCGGACGTGGCGCAAGGGCGCGGGCTAATGCCACGCGCTGCTGCTCGCCACCTGACAGTTGATGCGGATAGGCGTGGATATGGCGCGACATGCCGACGCGATCCAACAGGGCGGCAACGCGCGCGCGCGACTCGCTTCGCGATCCTTTCAGGCCAAAAGCCACATTATGTGCCACGTCTAAATGCGGAAACAGCGCGAAGTCCTGAAACATCAACCCGATGGAACGCTCCTCTGGGGGGATGCGGAACACGGTGTCGCACACCAGTTTGCCGTCAACATGAATCGTGCCGCTGTCTTGCATTTCAACACCCGCTATCATTCGCAAGGTCGTAGATTTACCGCAGCCCGATGGCCCCAAAAGGCACGTCACCTGCCCCGGCATCACCGACAACGACACGTCATCAACCACAGCGCGCCCATCAAAGGCGCGCCGCAGATTACGTATCTCAAGTCGTGGGGTCTGGGTCACGCCACCGCCTAATTCCGAGTGATCTTATCGGGTATCACGGAGCGTGGTAGCAACCCGCGCGCGCCAAGGCAAGCCAATCGCAGGTCTCAGAGAGTTGCGTTCACCGCGCCACCATCAAGCAAAATGTTTTGCCCGACGACAAAGCCTGCGTGTTGCGAACACAAAAACGCGCACATGGCGCCAAATTCGTCTGCCGTGCCATAGCGGCGCGCAGGAATTGTCGCCTGACGTTGGGCGCGTGCCTCGTCCATGGAAATACCCTGCTGCGTGCTAACGCCGGTATCAAGACTGATCGCGCGGTCCGTCGCATGAATGCCCGGCAACATGTTGTTAATCGTCACACCCATGGGCGCGACTTGCCGCGAAGTGCCTGCCACATAACCGGTTAGTCCGGCCCGCGCCGCGTTCGATAGCCCAAGCGCCGCGATGGGGGATTTCACCGACTGCGAGGTGATGTTGATAACCCGGCCCCAGCCCTTGCCTTGCATCGTTGGCAACAGTGCTTTCATCAGTGCAATAGGGGCCAGCATATTGGCATCAAGGGCGGCGATGAAATTGTCGCGGTCCCAGTCGCTCCACATGCCGGGGGGCGGGCCGCCTGCATTTGTGACAAGGATATCAACGCCCTGTGCCGCATTAAGCACATCGGCCTGCCCGTCAGCAGTGCTGATATCAGCGACAACGGTCACCACATCCACGCCAAAATCAAAGCGGATAGCATCGGCCGCAGCCAAAAGCGCATCTGCACCGCGTGCGTTCATGACCAGATCAACGCCTGCCGCAGCCAAGGCCCGTGCACAGCCCAACCCAAGCCCTTTGGAGGATGCGCATACGAGGGCGCGCTTGCCGCTAATCCCGAGATCCATTCGATTACCTTTAATGTTGCTTTAGTATCGCCTAAGAGGTTATTGCCGATTTGGCAACAATAGCCGCCACTTGGTCGGATGATTGACGACAATATGCCCTATTTGTCCGGCAATATACGGGTGCGACGCCGTATAATTCAGTGAGTAAGCGATGTCAGATGATACCCCCGCGACTCAGACCTTGCAGGTCTATCCGGCAGCGCAATTTCGCGCGACCGAGGGCGTGGCCGAGGGCGATGCCATCACATTTGCCGACGATTTAGTGCTTGATGACATCTATCAATTTGCCGAAGGGGCCGAACGCTTGGCGATGGTTGTCATGCCGACCGATGAGCCAACCCACTTTGTTGTGCATGACGGGTCACAACGTGGCACGATTGGGAACGACCTTTATCTTGACTGCTGCGTGACCCTGATCGTCCCTGACAGCACGACGATCGAAGCCTTGGTCTTCGTCGAAGTGGAAGACGGCGAAGTCGCCGACACCTATGTCCTACCGCTCGCGACACCTGTGCCCGACACGGATTATCGCCTTGTTGGCGTGGATCGTCACGCCGCAACCAGACGCCTGTCCGAATCCGCCTGCGTCTCCTTCACCCGTGGCACGCATATCACCCTTGCCTCGGGTCAACAGCGCGTCGTCGAAGACCTTGTCGTCGGGGATCGTGTGTTGACCCGTGATGACGGCCCACAAAAAGTGCGTTGGATCGGTCAGACCACTCTGCGCGCAGTGGGGGCATTTGCGCCCGTCGTGATCAAGAAAGGTGCGCTTTTTAATGATCATGATCTGGTGCTCAGCCCCGATCACCGCATCTTTGTTTACCAGCGCAAAGATACGTTGGGCGCTGGCCGCGCCGAAGTCTTGATCAAGGTGCGCCACCTGATTAACAACGACACCGTTTTTCAACGTGACGGCGGTTTTGTCGATTATTTTCAATTGCTGTTTGACGAGCACCAGATTGTCTATGCCGAAGGGATCGCTGCCGAAAGCTTGTTGATTGACACGCGCACGCGGGGCGCCCTGCCTGATGACATCTCGGCCAACAGGCACCGCGAGCGCCAGCACAACCTTTACGAAGTTACAGAAAGCCTAGTGTCGGCGCCTGACTTGGTCGCACTTTTGCGTCGCGCTTCAAGCAGCTAGTTGCCCAACACGCGCAGCAGCGCTATAGCCGCGCAATGACAAATCGCCCTGACCTTCCCGCCGAAATTGCCCGTCGCCGCACGTTTGCGATTATCTCGCACCCGGACGCAGGCAAGACAACGCTGACTGAAAAGTTTCTCCTTTATGGTGGCGCGATCCAGATGGCTGGCCAAGTGCGCGCCAAAGGCGAGGCACGGCGCACCCGTTCCGACTTCATGCAGATGGAAAAGGATCGCGGGATTTCCGTATCGGCCTCGGCGATGTCGTTTGATTTCAAGAACTTCCGCTTTAATCTGGTGGATACCCCCGGCCACTCAGACTTTTCCGAGGATACCTACCGTACGCTCACCGCGGTGGACGCTGCCGTGATGGTGATCGACGGGGCCAAAGGTGTGGAAAGCCAGACACAAAAGCTGTTCGAGGTTTGCCGCCTTCGCGATCTGCCGATCCTGACGTTTTGTAACAAAATGGACCGTGAAAGCCGAGATACGTTTGATATCATAGATGAAATTCAGGAAAATCTGGCGATAGACGTGACCCCTGCATCCTGGCCCATCGGGGTCGGGCGAGAATTTATCGGCTGTTACGATATGTTGCAGGACAAGCTGCACCTGATGGACCGCGCGGATCGTAACAAGGTCGCAGAATCAATAGAGATCAACGGTCTGGATGATCCAAAGCTTGCTGAATTGGTGCCTGCGCATCTGCTCGAAAAGTTCCTTGAAGAAATCGAAATGGCGCGCGAATTGCTGCCCCCGCTGGACCACGAGGCTTTGCTGAACGGATCAATGACACCGATCTGGTTCGGATCAGCGATGAATTCGTTCGGCGTTCGTGAATTGATGAACGGGATAGCAACCTACGGCCCCGAACCACAGCCACAACGCGCAACCCCGCGCGAGATTTTGCCAGAAGAAACAAAGGTTTCCGGATTTGTTTTCAAGGTGCAGGCAAATATGGACCCGAAACACCGTGACCGCGTGGCGTTTGTGCGACTGGCGTCCGGCCATTTTATTCGTGGCATGAAGCTGACGCATGTGCGCTCCAAGAAACAGATGGCGATTTCCAATCCGGTGCTGTTTCTCGCATCCGATCGCGAACTTGCCGAAGAAGCATGGGCTGGCGACATTATCGGCATCCCAAACCACGGCCAATTACGCATTGGCGACACATTGACCGAAGGCGAAACCTTGCGCGTTACCGGCATCCCGTCGTTTGCGCCCGAATTGCTGCAAGGCGTGCGCGCGGGCGATCCGATGAAATCCAAACACCTTGAAAAGGCGCTGATGCAATTCGCCGAAGAAGGCGCGGCCAAAGTGTTCAAGCCGACCTTTGGATCGGGCTATATCGTCGGCGTTGTAGGCGCATTGCAATTCGAAGTGCTGGCCAGCCGGATCGAGCTTGAATACGGGCTGCCCGTGCGCTTTGATCAATCACAGTTCACCTCCGCACGCTGGGTGCATGGCACTAAAGCGGCCGTCGACAAATTCGCCGAGACCAACAAACAGCACATCGCCACCGACAATGACGGCGACGTCGTTTACCTGACCCGCCTGCAATGGGACATTGACCGCGTTGCGCGGGATTACCCAGATGTGACCCTAACGGCGACAAAAGAAATGATGGTCTGAGTCTTGTGCGCAACATCGTGCTGACGGGTTTTCTGCTCGCTTGTTTACGCAGGCGCAGGACGTTACTATCGCAGAGACTTCTCTTAATGGACCGTGTAATGAAAAACAACGTTTCTGCCCTCGCTCTATGTGTTCCTCTTGCGGTAATTGGCGGTGCTGCCTTCTCGGAAACAGCAACCCCTTGGGATTTGCTCGCGGCCATACAGATCGATGAGATCATGACCGACACCACTTACGAGGTGCGGAAAGTATTTCCTGCCGCCATCGAGAACGGCATCGAATCCTTTGATATCACAGGATTTGTCGTGCCTCTGACAGATGGAAATGAAATCTCCGACTTCATCCTTGTCTCTGATATGGGCTTTTGCCCGTTCTGCGGCTCACCTGAACATGGAACCTCGCTTCAGGTTAGCCTTGCCAGTCCCGTAGCAGGGCTTATCGAAGGCAGCCGCGTTTCTTTGCGCGGTTCGCTCGAAGCCATCACCGACCCCGAGACATTCCAGTCGGCGATCATGCGTTACGCGCAGATTGTCGACGGCTAATGGTCTGCCAAGACCCTATGCGCAACTGGCTTAGTGAACTGCTGATCAGGGCCCAAGTAGACTGATGCAAAAATGGGGAATCTGCGCGACGATCAAGGCCCCCGTAAATGACATCCTGCGTTTTGCCGCCTATCACCTTGAAAAGGGCGCGCATAGGATCTTCATCTATCTGGACGACGACAACCAAGCGGCGTTTGATCTGCTTAAGGCGCATCCAAAGGTCCGCGTGACGATGTGCGACGCAACGTGGTGGAAGCGCTTGGGCGAACCGCACCCCGACAAGCATCAGGTGCGCCAATCGCTTAATGCCACCCATGCCTATCATCGCCGCGTCGAGGTGGATTGGCTGATCCACATGGATGTGGATGAATTTCTGGTCGGCAAAATTGCCGTAGATGCCTTGCTTGACGCTGTGCCGGAGGACACAGCCCTGACCCGTATCCGCCCGATGGAATCCCTGTCTGGCGGCATCAGCGCCTTTAAACGGTTCATTCCCAAAAACACTGATCGCGAGCGGATCACCAATGCGTTCTACCCAAACTATGGCCGCTACACCAAGGGCGGTTTTCTAAGCCATCTTGGGGGCAAAGTATTTGTGCGCACCGGCCTGCCCGACGTCACCATCCAAATCCACAATGCGTTTCAGGACGGGCAGGAAATCACGGGGATCAACAATCAACCGGGGTTGGATCTTGCCCATCTGCATGCCAAATCATGGGGGGACTGGCAGGCAAGCTATCGTTTTCGTCTGACCAAGGGATCGTATCGTGACTCCCTTGGCCCCAACAAGGCAGTCGAAGATGGCGGGCTGACGATGCACCAGCTTTTCATGATGATCGAGGATGACAGCGGCACCACAGGCCTGCGTGCATTTTTTGACGAAGTTTGCGCCGACACTCCTGCCCTGCGGGCGCGTTTGGATGCCCATGGCGTCCTAACGCTGGCCAATCTTGACCTCGACACACCATTGTCCACGCATTTCCCTTGCGTATTCCCCTAAGCGCACAACCATTTGACGGCCATCGCGCAACTTGGTATGCGCATCCAAAGATGCAGCGGTCACAGGACCGCCCAAGGGCCATGCGGGCCAGCATCAATAGCGCCGCGGGCCAAGTCAGTGTCCGCTTACACCGGATACACATGACAAAATTTAGCGATTTAAATCTCGACCCTAAGGTTCTTAAGGCCATCGTCGACACGGGCTATGAAAGCCCAACTCCAATTCAAGCAGGTGCCATCCCCCCCGCCCTTGAAGGGCGCGATATTTTGGGGATCGCCCAGACCGGCACCGGCAAAACCGCAGCATTTACCATGCCGATGATTTCGATGCTGAGACGTGGACGTGCACGCGCACGGATGCCGCGCTCGCTCGTGCTTTGCCCGACGCGCGAGCTGGCCGCACAGGTTGCGGAAAATTTCGACGCCTACGCCAAGTATACCAAGCTGACCAAAGCGCTGCTGATCGGTGGTGTTTCGTTCAAAGAACAAGATATGCTGATCGACAAAGGCGTTGACGTTCTGATTGCCACGCCGGGCCGTCTGCTTGATCATTTCGAACGCGGAAAGCTAATCTTGTCAGACGTGAAAATAATGGTCGTCGACGAAGCGGACCGTATGCTTGATATGGGCTTTATCCCTGATATTGAACGCATTTTTGGCCTCACACCCTTCACGCGTCAGACGTTCTTTTTCAGCGCCACCATGGCGCCGGAAATCGAACGGATCACCAATACTTTCCTGTCCAACCCTGCCCGCATCGAAGTGGCGCGCGCCGCAACGACTGGTGAAAATATCGCCCAAAGCGTCGTCATGTTTCGTGGCAGCCGCAAGGACCGCGAAGGCACCGAAAAACGCGCCCTGCTGCGTGCGCTGATCGAAAGCGAAGGCGAAAATTGCCGCAACGGCATCATTTTCTGCAACCGCAAGGTTGATGTGGATGTGGTCGCCAAATCGATGAAAAAGCACGGGCTGGATGCAGCCCCGATCCACGGCGATCTGGACCAATCCCATCGCACACGCACCTTGCAGGAATTCCGCGATGGCACGTTGCGCTTTCTGGTGGCGTCCGATGTGGCCGCGCGCGGGCTTGATGTGCCAAATGTAAGCCATGTGTTCAACTTCGACGTTCCCAGCCACGCCGAGGATTATGTCCACCGGATTGGCCGCACGGGCCGCGCAGGCAAGACAGGCACGGCAATGATGATCTGCGTGCCGCGCGACGAAAAGAATCTCGAAGACGTGGAACGACTCGTTCAAAACAAGATTCCGCGCTTGGATAATCCAAAGGGTGGCAACGCGCCTGCGGCGACCACTGCCCCCGCCGCTGCCCCGCAGGCCCCCGCACCGCAATCTGGCGAACGGACCGAGGAGCCGAAAAAGCGCACGCGCTCACGGTCACGCAGCAAGCCAGTCACCGACGCACCCAAAGCGGACGTTGTTGCAGCCAAGCCGGATGTTGTGGCAGAAAAGCCGGTTCAAAAACAGCCCGAGACGCCTGTGGCAAAACCAGCCGAGGCACCCGCCGAACAGCCAAAACAACAGGGTGGACGCGGACGTGGCAGCGATAACAACAATCGCTCCACCAACGCCCGTGCAACTGGCCTTGGCAACGACGCCCCCGACTTCATCGCAATGAGCTTTGAAGAGCGTCGCAAGGGTTAACGCCTGCTGACGACAGAATAAAAAAGGGCGGGTGCCAATGGCCCCGCCCTTTTTCGTTCAAGCACTCCGCACTTAGCTGAGACGCGAAATCACCACCGTCACTTCCGGCTTCTTGCCGATCTCGGTCATGGCGGAACTGCGCGCGATCTTGCGCAGCTCGCGTTCCAGCTTTTCATCATTCGCCAGCGTTTTGCCCGCCGCACGATTCATGAACTGCGACAGGTCATGTTCCAGCACATCAATCAGCGGCGCGTTGTTGCGGCCTGTTTCGGGTAGGCCCATGATCTCGCACCACGGATCACCCAAAGGATCGCCAGTTTCATCGATGATCGTCGTGACAATCACATGGCCGTTCAGCGCCATGCGGATACGGTCGCGCACGATCCCGTCCATCGCACCGTATTGCACGGTGCCATCCAGATAGGTGCGGCCCGTGTCGATGTATTCGGCGACGCGCGGGGCATTGCCAGACAGGTCAATCATCATGCCGTTCACGGCAACGATACCGGCCAGCCCTTTACCTTCAGCGATCTTGACGTGTTCGCGCAGGTGGCGATGTTCACCGTGCATCGGAATGACAATCTGCGGTTTGACGATATCGTGCATTTCTTCGATGTCGGGGCGGTTGGCATGGCCCGACACGTGATACAAACCCGAAGTATCATCAACGATATCAACGCCCATTTCCGAAAACTGGTTCATGATGCGGATCACGCCACGCTCGTTTCCGGGAATCGTTTTGGAACTGAACAGGAAGGTATCGCCATCCTTCATCGTCAGCCCCATGTATTTGCCATTCGCCAGTTGGGCGCTGGCCGCACGGCGTTCACCCTGCGACCCCGTAACCAGTAACATCAGGTTTTCGCGCGGCACGCTCAATGCATCTTCAGGCGAAATGGTGCTTGGAAAATCACCCAAGATTCCGACTTCGGCTGCAGCTTCGGTCATCCGGCGCATAGAGCGGCCCAGCAGGCACACAGAACGTCCCGCACGGTCAGCAGCTTGGGCCAGCGTTTTCAAACGCGCGATGTTGGACGCGAATGTGGTGGCAACGACCATCCCCTTCATTTCGCGCATCAAACGCTCAATTTCCGGCCCAACGGTCGATTCCGAGCGCCCAGCGTGCGTGGAAAAGATGTTGGTGCTGTCACAAACCAGCGCACGCACACCGTCCTTGGACACATCACGCCAAAGGTCATGATCGAACGGTTCGCCTACCACGGGCGAAGTGTCGATCTTGAAATCGCCGGTGTGCAATACGCGCCCCTCGGGGCTGTCGATCACCAGCGCAGAACTTTCGGGAATGGAATGGCTGATCGGCAGGAAACCCACAGAAAACGGCCCGGCCTTAGTGGTTTCGGGCCATTTGTTCACCACAGTCACGCTGTCATCACTGAACCCGTGTTCAGACATCTTGCGCCGCGCGATATTGGCCGTGAAGGCCCGCGCATAGATCGGCGCGCCCAGACGTCTCCAAGTATGGCCAACGGCCCCCACATGGTCTTCGTGGGCGTGGGTGATGAAAATCCCGTCAATCCGGTCGCGCCGCGCCTCGAGCCAAGCGATGTCGGGCAGAATCAAATCCACACCGGGTGACGTGTCCATATCGGGAAACGTCACGCCTAAATCGACCACGATCAGCCGTTCTTGATCGGGCTTGCCATAGCCATAGACATAGCAATTCATCCCGATCTCGCCCGCCCCGCCAAGGGGAAGGTAGATCAAACGGTTACTGCTCATGGATTATCCTTATTATATTGGTGGATGACGGTCAGGCCGTGCATCGTTAGATCTTCGTCGATCACATCAAATAGCGTGTCGCCCTGTGCGAACAAGGGCGCGAGGCCACCTGTCCCGACGACCTTCATGGGTTTGCCGTATTCGGCCTTGATCCGTGCTGTTAGCCCCTCGACCAGCCCCGTGTAACCCCAAAACACCCCCGATTGTATGCAATCAACGGTATTGGTGCCAATCACCTTGGCGGGCTGGGACACGTCCACATGCGGGAGGGCGGCAGCGCCCGCCGCCAGGGCCTCAAGGCTCAGGTTCACGCCGGGGGCGATCACGCCGCCAACATAGGCGCCGTCTTCGGCCACCACATCCAGATTGGTCGCCGTGCCGAAATCAACGACAACCACAGACCCGCCGTGGCGATCAAATGCACCGGCAGCGTTGGCTAGACGGTCCGAACCGGGGCGCGTGCCTGCGTCAACGCGGGGCGCGATGGGCAGCTTGCATTCTGGCTTGCCCAAGACCAACGGGCGGCAATTAAAGAAACGCTCGCAAAACACACGCAGGTTAAACACAACGCGCGGCACCGTCGACGAGATGATGACATCCGTAATATCAGGCGTGATCCCGTAGTGCTGCACAAGCGTCGTGAACCACGTGAAATACGCATCCGCTGTGCGGCCGTGGTGTGTCGAAGTGCGCATCGTGCACAGGAATTCCTCGCCGTCCCAAATGGCAAAGACGGTGTTGGTGTTGCCGCAATCAATCGCGAGAAGCATTTGCCGTCCCCTTAGAAATAAACATCTGCCGCCGCGATAGCAGTGCGCCCCTTGGGTGTCAAAAGCACAAGGTTGCCATCCGCGTCGATGGTTTCAAATGTGCCGGTGATTTCATCCGTCATGGTGCGGGCGGTGATCACCTGACCCAAGCGCGCCGCATGGCGTAGCCATCTGTCGCGGGTCGGCGCAAATCCATGCTGCACGTAGTCATTTTCCTGCGCAGCGTAGTGAAACGCTAACACATCAAGAAAGGCATCAGGCGTCACCGCACCATTCAGGCTAACCGGCGCAAAGGCGGCATCGGCCAAATCTGTAGGCGCACTGGCTAGGTTCACACCGATACCGATGCTCAGCCAGTCCAGATCGCGGCCCCGCCCGCTGCTTTCCAGCAGGATGCCCGCAACCTTACCGCCGTTCAGCAGCACGTCGTTTGGCCATTTCAATGACAGCGCCGCGACATCAACAAATTCAGCGAGGGCATCAAACAGCGCGTTTGCCGCCACGAAGGACCGCAACGCGCCCATCTGCGCGGTGCAGTTGGGAGCGAACACCAGCGTTGCTGCGAAATTGCCTGTGGGGGTGTGCCAGACGCGCCCACGCCGCCCGTGCGCGGCGGTTTGGGCAAGCGCCATGATCCATGTGGGTTGGGTCAGCGCGCCACTCTGGCGGCGCGCCTCGGCCATGGTGTTGTCGACACTGTCCAACACGATCCGTCCATAGCCCGCTGGCCAGTCCGATTTAATTAACAAGTGTCGCCGCCGCAGCCTGCGCTAAGGGTTCGATCCCGAACAAGTTCACGATACCGACCAGCATCATCGCCGCCGTGACCACAAGAAAGCCCCACAGAACCGGCGGCATGCCGCGATCCAGTGGATCGTCCTGTTCGGCGCCAAAATACATATAGAACACTATGCGCAGGTAGTAGAACGCGCCGATCACCGACGCGACAACGCCCGCCACGGCAAGCCAGGCAAGACCGGCATCATAGGCCGCGCGCAACACGTAGAATTTGCCAAAGAAGCCAACCAGCGGTGGCACACCAGCAAGGCTGAACATCAACAACAACACGGCCAGCGCCTTGAGCGGTTCGGTCTTGGCGTATTGGTTGAGCGAGGCGATATTCGTCACCGGGCGGCCATCGCGTTCCATCGACAAGATGAACGCGAAGGTACCGATATTCATCGTCACATAGATCGCCATATAAATCAGCATTGCCTGCACGCCGAACGCCGTGCCAGCAGCCAGACCCATCAGTGCAAAGCCCATATGGGCGATGGATGAATAGGCCATCAGGCGTTTGATATTGGTTTGACCGATCGCGGCAATTGCACCCAGAAACATCGACAGCACCGACAGGAAGGCGATGATTTGCTGCCATTCGCCAACGATCCCGCCAAATGCGTCATGCACAACCCGCGCAAACATGGCCATCGCGGCGACCTTTGGGGCGGTAGCAAAGAACGCTGTCACGGGTGTGGGCGACCCCTCATAGACGTCTGGCGTCCACATATGGAACGGTGCGGCGCTGACCTTGAACGCTAACCCTGCAAGCATGAACACCACGCCAAACAACATACCCAGCGACACGCCGCCATCGGCGGCAGCAATGATACCGCTAAACAGTGTCGTTCCCGCAAAGCCGTAGGTCAGCGATGCGCCATAAAGCAACAGACCCGACGACAGTGCGCCTAGAACGAAATACTTCAGGCCCGCTTCGGTGGACTTCACGCTGTCACGGCGCAGGGATGCGACCACATAAAGCGCGAGGGACTGCAGTTCGAGGCCCATATAAAGCGCCATCAGATCACCGGCACTGACCATGAACATCATGCCCACAACCGACAGAGCCACTAGCAGCGGATACTCAAAGCGGAGCAGGCCAAGCTTGGTCATGTAGTCTTGCGACATCAGCAGGACCGCAGCGGCCGACAGCAGGATCGTGACTTTGGCAAAGCGGGCAAATCCGTCATTGACGAACATGCCGCCAAAGGCCGTTGTCGTGCCCTCTCCGCCATAGCCGATCCATGCGGCCAGCAGCACGAACATACCCGAGGTCAGCCAGACCATCATCGGCGCTGTCTTGTCTTTACCGTTATAGACGCCTGCAAGCAGGGCCAGCATGGCAAAGACCGCGAGTGAAATCTCGGGGAGGACGGTTTGGATATCGGAAGAAATCATCCGTTCAGTTCCTTAATGCTGAGCCAGCTGGCTGGTGGCATCAAAGGCCGCCTGCGCAGTGTCCACCCGCCCGATCAGCGATTGCACGCTGGGGCCGATGATATCGGTCACAAGGCTGGGGTAGACACCCAGCAGTAATGTCATCGCCACCAGCGGCGCAAAAATCGCGCGCTCGCGGCGGGTCATATCGGTAATGGAGCGCAGGGATTCCTTGATCAGGTCACCCATCACAACGCGGCGATAAAGCCACAGCGCATACCCGGCTGACAGGATCACACCAGTCGTCGCCACCAGCGCCACCCATGTGTTCACTTGGAACACGCCAACCAGCGTCAGGAATTCGCCGACAAATCCAGATGTTCCCGGCAGGCCGACATTGGCCATCGTGAAGAACATAAAGATCAGCGCGTAGGCCGGCATCTTGTTCACCAGACCACCATAAGCATCAATGTCTCGTGTGTGCATCCGGTCATATATAACACCGACACACAGGAACAACGCGCCGGAAATAAAGCCGTGGCTGATCATCTGGAAAATCGCGCCGTCGATACCTTGCTGGTTCACCGAAAAGATACCCATGGTCACAAAACCCATGTGTGCGACCGACGAATAGGCAATCAGCTTTTTCATGTCTTCCTGCACCAGCGCCACAAGCGAGGTGTAAACAATCGCGATCGCTGACATCCACAACACCAGCGGGGCCATGACATCGGTTCCCACAGGAAACATTGGCAGTGAGAACCGCAAGAAGCCGTAGCCGCCCATCTTCAACAAGATTGCCGCCAGCACCACAGAACCCGCAGTCGGGGCCTGTACATGCGCATCGGGCAGCCATGTATGAACAGGCCACATCGGCATTTTGACGGCGAAAGAGGCAAAGAACGCCAGCCACATCAGGGTCTGCATCCCGCCAACCACGTGAATGCCTAGCAGATTAAAGCTTTCGCTGCCAAAATCATGGGTCAGAAGCGCGACAATGTCGGTGGTGCCCGCGTCCGAGAACATAGCGACCATCGCCACCAGCATCAGCACCGAGCCAAGGAAGGTATAAAGGAAAAACTTGAACGATGCATAAATCCGCTCTTTGCCGCCCCAGATGCCAATGATCAGGAACATCGGGATCAGGCCCGCTTCGAAGAACACGTAGAACAGCACCAGATCAAGCGCCATGAACACGCCAAGCATCAGCGTCTCAAGGATCAGGAAAGCGATCATATATTCCTTAACACGCGTTTTCACGTCCCAGCAGGACGCAATCACCAGCGGCATCAGGAAGGTTGTCAGCATCACGAACAGGATCGAAATCCCGTCGACGCCCATCTTGTATTGCAAGCCAAGCAGCCACGGGCGTTCTTCGACGAACTGAAAGCCGGTGTTTTGCGGATCAAAGCCGAACAGAATGAACAGCGACACAAAGAACGTCATAACCGTGGCGGCCATAGCCACCCATTTGGCATTACGCTGTGCGTCTTTGTCGTCACCGCGCAGGAAAAAGGCCAGAATGGCAGCCGCCAGCAGGGGAATGAAAGTCACAATCGAGAGAAGGTTTTCCATTAGTTATACCCTCCGGAAAGCGTGACATAGGTGAGGATAACAGTGATCCCGATGACCATGGCAAAGACGTAGGTGAACACATAACCTGTCTGCATCCGGCCCGAGAGGCGGGTCAGGAACGGCAAAATCCCAAGGGCGACGCCGTTGATACCACCATCAATCACATTGCCATCGCCGCGTTTCCACAAGAAGTGGCCAACCGCCATAGTGGGGCGCACAAAGATAAAATCGTAAATCTCGTCGAAATACCATTTGTTGAGCAGGAACAGATATAGCGGTCGCTGCACCTCGGCCAAACGCTTGGGCAGCGACGGGTTCACGATGTAGAACATATAGGCGGTGAAGAAACCGATCAGCATGGCAAGGAACGGACTAACCTTGACCCAAGTCGGGACATGGTGCGCATCGTCCATGACGTGGTTGTCGGCACCGATGTAAATCGCGCCCTGTCCGGGAACCTGTGCGGGACCGTGATCTGCAACGACGGCTTCGTCGCCGTCGTGTTCTTCAGCGATTGCTGTGCCTTCTTGGGTCGCCGCGTCGCCGTGGTCTTCAACCTCCATGGCGCCGTGATCATCTGCGGCCGCTACATGGGTGATGCCAAAGAACGAATTCACCTTGTCATGATCGCCAAAGAACGACCCATACCAGACCATCCCCGAGAACACTGCACCAATCGCCAGAACCCCAAGGGGCACCAACATGACTTTGGGCGATTCGTGGGCGTGATCGTGGGTGTGCTTGTCGCCGCGCGCCTTGCCCCAAAAAGTAAGGAACATCAGACGCCAACTGTAGAACGATGTGAACAGCGCCGCGATCACCAGCATCCAGAAAGCATAGCCGCCATTGGTGCCAGCGAAGGCACTTTCAATCACCGCGTCCTTGGACAGGAAGCCCGCGAAACCGATATGCGTCAGCGGGATACCAACGCCTGTAATCGCCAATGTGCCGATCAGCATCGCATAAAACGTCATCGGCAGTTTCTTTCGCAACCCACCATAGTTCCGCATGTCTTGTTCGTGGTGCATCCCGTGGATCACCGAACCAGCCCCAAGGAACAACATCGCCTTAAAGAACGCATGTGTCAGCAGGTGGAACATCGCGACCGAATAAACCCCAAGTCCAGCCGCCACGAACATATAGCCCAGCTGCGACATGGTTGAATAAGCAATCACGCGCTTGATGTCGTTTTGCACAAGGCCGATCGTTGCGGCAACGAATGCCGTGCTTGCGCCCATAAAGACGATGAAGGTCTGTGTTTCAGGCGCAAATTCCATCAGCGGCGACATGCGACAAATCAGGAAAACCCCCGCCGTCACCATGGTCGCGGCGTGGATCAGGGCCGACACAGGGGTCGGGCCTTCCATCGCGTCGGGCAACCATGTGTGCAGGAACAGCTGCGCCGATTTGCCCATGGCACCGACGAACAGCAGGAACGCAATCAGGTTCGCAGCGTTCCAATTGGTCCACAGAAAGCTAAGTTCCGTTTCAGCCAGCGCAGGTGCCGCGGCAAAAATATCGTCAAACTTGATGCTGTCTGTCAGGAAAAACAGCGCCATCATAGCCAGCGCCAAACCAACGTCGCCCACACGGTTTACGACGAAAGCCTTAATCGCGGCAGCGTTCGCGCTTGGCTTGCGGTAATAAAAACCGATCAGCAGATACGATGCGAGCCCCACACCTTCCCAGCCAAAGAACAACTGCACAAGGTTGTCCGCCGTCACCAGCATCAACATCGTGAAGGTAAACAGGCTCAGGTAGGCAAAGAAGCGTGCTTTATACTTGGCCTCACCAAAGTTTTCGTCGTGGGCCATGTAGCCAAAGGAATAAAGGTGAACGAGGGCCGACACTGTTGTGATCACGATCAGCATGATCGCGGTGAGGCGATCCATGCGAATGGCCCAAGACGCGTCTAAAGTGCCGGACTGGATCCATGTCATCAGGTGAATGGTCTCGGTGACACCATCATGGGTCAGGAAAAAGATCCACGACAGGAAACACGACAGGAACAGCAGACCCGTGGTCAGCCACTGCGCGCCAGTCTCGCCGATGATCTTCCAGCCAAAACCGCCAATAATGGCGCCAATCAGCGGGGCGAATAGGATGATGGTTTCCATGTGGTTAGCCCTTCATCACGTTGACGTCTTCAACGTCGATCGTCCCGCGGGTGCGGAAGAAACAAACGAGGATCGCAAGGCCAATCGCAGCCTCGGCAGCGGCGACTGTGAGCACGAACAAGGTGAACACCTGCCCGACCAGATCACCAAGGAATGACGAAAACGCCACAAGGTTGATATTCACCGCGAGCAGCATCAATTCGATGCTCATCAGCAGGATGATCACGTTCTTGCGGTTCAAAAACAGCCCGAAGATGCCAATGACGAACAAGGCCGCAGCCACCGTCAGATAATGTTCAAGTCCGATCATTGTTACAGCCCCTGCCCCGGTTTAACGTCTTTGAGTTCCATCTGCTTGGCCGGATCGCGCATCATTTGGCCAACGATGTCTTGGCGCTTGATGTCGGTGCGGTGGCGCAGTGTCAGCACGATTGCACCAATCATTGCGACCAGCAGGATCAGGCCGGACAGCTGGAACAGCATGATATATTTGTCATAAATCAGCAGGCCCAACGCTTTGGTATTGTGGATCTCACCCGCGGGGGAGGCGATACGATCAGCCGCACCGTCGGAATAGTCCCAGGCGCCAAACGCCAGCGCGAATTGCATCAAGATCACCACGCCGATCAGCAAGGCCAGCGGCATATACCGCGTCATTTCCGCCTTTAGTTCAGCGAAATCCACATCAAGCATCATCACAACGAACAAGAACAACACAGCGACCGCGCCCACATAGACAATGATCAACAACATCGCGACAAATTCAGCACCCAGCAGCACGAACAACCCCGCCGAGGACAGGAATGAAAGGATCAGCCATAGGACCGAATGCACCGGATTGCGGCTCACAACTGTCATCAGGCCGCCAGTAATCGTGCTGACCGCGAAAAGGTAAAAGGCAATCACAATGGGTGTCATATCTCGTCGTCCTTTTTCATGACCGCGGCGGCCAATTCCATGGCCTTGGTCATTGCCGGTATGCCGCCGAACATCCCCGCGAGGGTGATGGTATCAGCGACTTCCTGTCCGGTTGCGCCCGCTGCAACGGCGTGGCGCACGGTCAGTTTGATCTGTGCTTCCGCGATGGCGCCCTGAATGGTAAGCCCTTGCAGCGTCAGCAATAATTTCGTCTTGGCGTCCAGCCCCTCGGGGTTCAAACCTTTGCCCATGAATTGTTCCATCATGTCTTTGGACATGGTCGGGAACATCCCTTCGAAATCACCGGCAGTGAATTTTTCCAGCGCGGGATTGATTGACTTGGCCCAGTCCTGACCAGCTTTCATCATCGCTTCAAAGGGGTTTTCATCGCTCATCGGTAGGGCGCGTCCAATTCGAGGTTGCGAGCAATCTCGGCTTCCCAGCGGTCGCCGTTATCGAGCAGTTTTTCTTTATCGTAATACAGTTCTTCGCGCGTTTCGGTGCTGAATTCGAAATTCGGCCCCTCGACAATCGCATCCACCGGGCAGGCCTCTTGGCAGAAGCCGCAGTAGATGCATTTGGTCATGTCGATGTCATATCGCGTTGTGCGCCGAGACCCGTCATCGCGCGGTTCCGCGTCAATCGTGATCGCTTGGGCGGGGCACACGGCCTCGCACAATTTACAAGCAATGCAGCGTTCCTCGCCATTTGGATACCGGCGCAACGCGTGTTCACCACGGAAACGAGGCGACAACGGCCCCTTTTCATGCGGGTAATTCAGCGTAACCTTGGGCGAAAAGAAATACTTGAGCCCAAGCCCAAACCCCTTGGCGAAATCCGCCAACAGAAAGTATTTCGCGGCGCGGGTATAATCCATCTGGGTCATATCAGCCTCCTACAGCCCAGCGGGCATAGGCGCCGCCGAACAATTCGAATTTTGCCAGGAACGACACCAGCACGACCCAGAACAGCGACATTGGCAGGAAGACTTTCCAGCCCAGACGCATCAATTGGTCATAGCGGTAGCGCGGTGTGATCGCCTTGATCATCGCGAAGATAAAGAAGGCGAACAACATCTTGCCGATCAGCCACAGGATGCCGTCTGGCAGGCCCGGAATTGGTGACAACCAGCCGCCAAGGAACAGCAAGGATACCAGCGCGCACATTAGTACTACAGCCATCAATTCGCCGATCATGAACAGCAGGAAGGGCGTGGATGAATATTCAACCTGATAGCCCGCAACCAGTTCACTTTCCGCTTCGGGAAGGTCGAACGGTGGGCGGTTTGTTTCAGCCAAGGCGCTGATAAAGAACAGGAACATCATCGGGAAGTGTGGCAGCCAATACCAGCTAAAGATACCAAAGCTGCCATCCTGCGCGGCGACGATATCGCCGAAATTCAGCGATCCTGTGCTGATAATAATGCCGATGATGATCAACCCAAGGCTGACCTCGTAGGAAATCATTTGTGCAGCTGAGCGCAGCGAGCCAAGGAACGGATATTTAGAGTTCGACGCCCAACCACCCATGATCACGCCGTAAACTTCAAGCGATGACACGGCCATCACATAAAGGATTGCAACGTTCAGATCGGCGATCACCCAGCCATCGTTCCACGGGATCACGACCCATGCGATCACGGCCATCACAAAGGTGATCATCGGCGCGAGGAAGAACACAAACTTGTCGGCCCCCGCAGGCACTACGATTTCCTTGACGATGTATTTCAGGAAATCCGCGAAACTTTGCAGCAGACCAAACGGCCCAACCACGTTAGGGCCCCTGCGCATCTGCACGGCGGCCCAAACCTTGCGGTCAGCATACATCAAGAAAGCCAGCGCAACCAAGAGCGGGACCAGAACAAGTAGACATTGCCCGATTATCAGCAGGACAATGCCAAGATTCGTCGTGGTAAAGAATTCAACCATGCGTCAGTCCCCTTAGACCGTTGGTATGCCGTTAGTGCCGCAATCCGCGACAGTCACTTCGGCGTCAATTGTGCGCAATCCTCGCGGCAAAGCCGACGAGATCGTGTAGACAGCATCCGCACGCCAAATTCCACCATCTTCGGTTACTTGCGTCCGCACATGGCGGGCAAAACCGTAACCTCGGATCAGTGTGTATTGGGCAGCGGCGCATTCGGCGTATTTACTTACATCTTCGGCCCCGCGTGCGCCTTGCATGGCGACGCGGAAATTCACCAGATCCCCATCCAGCAACCGCGTTTCCACACCCGCATATGCGGGAGCAAACTGCGCTTGGGACACATCTGCGCCGTCTGCTTGAGTGCAGCCGGCAGCAGCAAATGCCGCCAGGGATATGAGGGTTGTTCGGATCACCTATTCAGCGGCCATTAGCGCGTTTGCCCGCGCTTTGGCATTGGCTGAAAGTTCAGCCATAATCATGCTGGCGCGTGCGATCGGGTTGGTCAGATAGAAATCCGTCACCGCGTTAACGAAATCAGCCTTGCCCATCTTTTTCGCCTGCAAAGGCTGCCAGTCGTTTTCGGCAACTACGTCGATGTCACCCAAATGCGGTACTTCGCCGATCAGCACCGTGCGCAATGCTGCGAGCGAGTCATAAGGCAATGTCGCGCCCAGTTCTGCAGAAAGTGCGCGCAGAATGGCCCAGTTTTCCTTGGCGTCGCCGGGTGCGAAACTTGCACGCATGGCCAGTTGCGGGCGGCCTTCGGTGTTCACGAACAGCCCGTTTTCTTCGGTATAGGCGGCGGCGGGCAGAATGATATCGGCGCGATGCGCGCCGCGATCACCATGCGAGCCTTGGTAAATCACGAACGGCCCAGCTGCGACGTCGACTTCGTCCGCGCCAAGGTTGTAAACTACATCGGCCCCGTCCATAGCAGCGGCCATGCCGCCTGTCGTCACGGCACCTATATCCATCGCGCCCACGCGGGCAGCGGCGGTGTGCAGGACCATCAGTTTCTTGTCACCTGACTTTTCGCAAATTGCTTGAACCGTCGCCAAAACGGCCTCACCATCCGCCTCGCGCAGTGCGCCTTGACCGACAATCAAAATACAATTCAAATCCTCGAGCGCGGACATATCCAGCCCTGCAACACGATCAAGTGCGGCGCGATCAGTGCCCATGTGTTCATATTCGTAGGTAAGATCAACCTTTTCACCGACAACAATCACATCAGCGCCGCGTGCCCACGCCTTGCGGACCCGTGCGTTCAACACGGGGGATTCAGTGCGCAGGTTGGTGCCTACCAGCAGGATTTTATCGGCAGTGTCGATATCAGCTATAGACGCGGTGCCAACATACCCCGAGCGATTGCCCGCTGGCAGTTTTGCGCCATCGGTGCGGCATTCGACGTTCCCGCCCTGACCCTCAACCAACTGCTTCAACGCAAACGCAGCTTCGACCGGGGCCAGATCACCGACGAGGCCGGCAACTTTTTTGCCCTTCATTGCGGCAGCAGCTGCGCCAAGCGCTTCGGGCCACGTGGCGGGGCGCAATTTGCCACCCTCGCGAATATAGGGAGTATCAAGGCGTTGGCTGCGCAAACCGTCCCAAACGAACCGCGTCTTGTCGGAAATCCATTCCTCGTTCACGCCATCATGGTTGCGCGGCAAGAACCGCATAACTTCGCGACCTTTGGTATCCACACGGATGTTGGCGCCAAGCGCATCCATTACGTCGATGCTTTCGGTCTTGGTCAGCTCCCACGGGCGGGCGGTGAACGAATAGGGTTTGGACGTCAGCGCACCGACGGGGCACAGATCGATGATGTTACCTTGCAGGTTACTATCAAGAGTTTCGCCCAGATAGGACGTAATCTCGGCGTCTTCACCACGGCCTGTCTGGCCCATCTGGTGAATTCCGGCAACTTCGGTCGTAAAGCGCACGCAACGGGTGCACGAAATGCAGCGCGTCATATGGGTTTCGACCAGCGGGCCAAGATCAAGATCGGTGGTCGCGCGCTTTGGTTCACGGAAGCGGGAAAAATCGACGCCATAGGCCATCGCCTGATCCTGCAAGTCGCATTCGCCACCCTGATCACAAATCGGGCAATCAAGCGGATGATTGATCAGCAGGAATTCCATCACGCCTTCGCGGGCCTTTTTGACCATCGGGCTGTTGGTTCTCACAACGGGGGGCTGGCCTTCGGGGCCGGGGCGCAAGTCTTTGACCTGCATCGCACAAGACGCTGCGGGCTTGGGCGGGCCGCCAACAACTTCGACCAAACACATGCGGCAGTTGCCGGCAATCGAAAGGCGTTCATGATAGCAGAAACGCGGGATTTCAACGCCGGCCTCTTCGCAGGCCTGTATCAGGGTCATCGCCCCGTCAACTTCGACTTCTTTTTCGTCAATAATGATCTTGCGTAGATCGGACATAGCGCCTGTCCCCGTATTCCGGTTATCCGGTTCTGCGCCATGCATGAACGCCCTAAAACCGCAGTTGAACGCGTTCTAACGCGCCGCGCCCGCCAATGCCAGCGGGAAGCGGTCTAAAATGTCAGGAAAATCGCGCGCGGGTCTAGCGTAGCAACCGCCCCGCAGGCGTACCCTGCGAAATCTGTGCACGCGCGACGGTGCAATAGCTTTCCGATTGGCCGGTAACGGTGCCCAACTCCACAAGTCGCGCCCGCGCAATCGCCTCCAAACGGGCCTTTTCGACGTCATCATCGACATAGGCGTCAATCGCACTGTCAGAGTAGCCCAGCCCGCTGGCATGGCGTTTCAGCCCAGACAGAAACATCAACCCACGCAGCAGACGCACCGACACATCGTCACAGTTGTCATCAAGTTCGATTGCCATGCCTGCGGTGATAAGACCCTCGCGCACATGGGTCACTTCGCGCAGCGGCGGATTTGCCAAAGCAACACTTGCAGTCAGGCTAACCCCAAGGGCCAGCGGAAAAAGGATGTTCATCAACAAGACTCCATGTCTGCACCAAAGCCCGGCGCTGTCCTACGTCACATCGGTTATGCGGGGCTGCTATTCAATATCAGCTAGACAACAGCCCCAGAATCGTTGGATTTCCGCCTATGTAGGGTCGCGATGCGTTTTGTACATCTGCGCTTCTTTCAGCCAATCCCAGCCAAAGGCCTCGGCAGTGTCGCCCTGCGCGCGCCGCATTTCAAGGCGGGACAGGGCTTCGTCCAGTGTCGGGCGATGACCGTCCGGCACGCACCACATGACAAAATGCATCCCGCCCAGTATCTCGAACCATTCGGACCGGCGCGCAAAGAACTGTTTGTAGATCGTGCTCCAGACGAATTTCTCGAGTGTTTCAACGGACTCCCAGACGGTCAAGTTCGGGACATATTGCGCATCATCATCAATCAGCGCCGAGGTATTGGCCGCTCCGGGTTCGCCCGACCCTTCCACCATCCACACAAAGCCAGGCATGCGTTTGCCAAGGCTGTTGATCCGATCCAGATTCACCATAAATCCCGCAACGCGCGGGTCATCTGTGGGGGCAAGCAAGCGCCCGACGTTGAGCTCGGCAAGCTGCATCTTAGCAAGTGTGTCAATCATTTGATTTCCTTAACTTGATATCAACGATCAGCACATGCCGGTAAACAGCCATTCACTTGTGTCGACGGCCCGCATCACGACCTCGTCACCCCAAAGGTATAACGCGTAGCCGTCTTGCCAACCTAAGGTGCGACCGTTCAAAATTGTCCGCGCGCTACTTATCTAGCCGCGCCGCTATCAATCGCAGGACCTCGTCCAGATCAGTGGAGCCGATTAACGCGGCATCGTACATCGCACACCAAACGTCACCGGATGCGGCCTCGGTCTGGGTTGATTGTTGGATCTGGCTGACTTGCGCCTGCAAAGCCGCGCGCGCAGTTTGCACATCACGCATCGCGCCAGTCAATGCGGCCTCGCGGTCAATTTCGCCGGCGTCACGATCACTTGAAAATGCGCGCAACAATTCAAACTCGGCCCCGCACTTTGGCTGGGCGTCGGCGACGCGATCCACGTCAATATCTTGCAGCACCGTACAATTGTCGTAGTAAATCATCGCAGTATCAGCCGCAGCGATGCAGGCGCTGGCCTCTGCCAGCGCGGTCTCGCGACTCATACCTTCCGGGATCGGCGTGCGGGCGGGCCAAAGCAGCACAACCATCAGCAACACGCCCCCAACGAACAGGCCGTATTGCATCTTGCTAAATTGGAGATTCATCATTCAGCGGCGATTGTGCCACGCTTGTGCTTGATGCGATCTTCGATTTCTCCGCGAAAATTCTTAATCAGGCCTTGGATCGGCCAAGCCGCCGCATCGCCAAGCGCACAAATCGTGTGTCCCTCGACCTGTTTGGTCACATCAAACAGCATATCGATTTCTTCGGGCTCGGCGTCGCCGCGCACCAGACGTTCCATTACGCGCATCATCCAGCCCGTGCCTTCACGACATGGGGTGCACTGGCCACAGGATTCATGCTTGTAGAATTTGGACAGACGCCAGATCGCTTTGATCATGTCGGTTGACTGGTCCATGATGATCACCGCAGCGGTGCCAAGCGACGACCCTTTTTCCTTTAACGCATCAAAGTCCATGATCGCGTCGCGCATGTCTTCGCCGCGCACACAAGGAACCGATGACCCACCGGGGATCACAGCCTTGAGGTTATCCCAGCCCCCCCGAATTCCGCCGCAATGCTTTTCGATCAGTTCTTCGAACGAAATGCTCATCTCTTCTTCGACCACGCAGGGGTTGTTCACATGACCCGAGATCGCAAACAGCTTGGTGCCCGCATTGTTGGGGCGCCCCATGCCAGCGAACCATTCCGGACCACGGCGCAGAATCGTCGGCACAACAGCAATTGATTCGACATTGTTCACAGTGGTCGGGCAGCCATAAAGACCAGCACCCGCAGGGAACGGTGGCTTCATGCGCGGCATGCCCTTTTTGCCTTCAAGGGATTCGAGCAGCGCAGTTTCTTCACCGCAGATATACGCCCCTGCCCCGTGGTGCAGATAGATGTCGAAATCCCAGCCCGATTTGGCCGCGTTTTTGCCAACCAAACCGGCTGCATATGCTTCGTCGATCGCTGCCTGAAGCGCTTCTTTTTCGCGGATGTATTCGCCGCGAATGTAGATGTAGCAAGCGTTGGCATTCATCGCGAAGGACGCGATCAGGCAGCCTTCGACCAATGTATGCGGATCGTGGCGCATGATCTCGCGGTCTTTGCAGGTGCCCGGTTCTGATTCGTCCGCGTTGACCACCAGATAGGATGGGCGACCGTCGCTTTCTTTGGGCATGAACGACCATTTCAGACCTGTAGGGAAACCTGCGCCGCCGCGCCCGCGCAACCCGGATGCTTTCATCTGATCAATGATCCAGCCGCGTCCGTTTTGAATGATTTTGGCCGTGCCGTCCCAGTGCCCACGCGCCTGCGCCCCTTTCAGGGTGCGGTCGTGCATGCCGTAAAGATTGGTAAAAATGCGATCCTGATCTTTGAGCATCTTGCGGGTCCTTGTGCGGTCATGTGCGCGTTGCGCCTACTTGCGGTTCTTTTGCCAGATATTATACGTGACAACCAGTGACCAAATGAACCCCGCAAGCGAGAACAGATAAAACAATATCTCGTATCGCGGGGCCAGCCCCAGAGCTGTCGTCAGCCAAGGCGCCAGAACTGCCAAAATTCCCGAACAGGCAATGACCAGACCGGCGGTGCGGGCCTGCTTGGCAAGGTCTGAGTTTGGGGGGGTGGTCACTGGGGGGCAGTCCTTGGTCTAGCGCCCCGCCCGGCTGGTGCCGAACGGGGCAAATTCGCGCGCTTACTTTTTGTAAACACCGCCTTTTTTCACTTTTTCGGCAAATTCAGTCTTGCCACCTTTGGCCAAAGTCTTGGCTTGCTTGACCCATTCGTCACGTACGATCCGGTCCTTGAACTTGAGACGGGAATCGACCCATTCAATCTCTTGCTTTCGCCACCCAGCGACCTGATCAAAGTGATAAAAGCCCAGCTCGTTCAGGGTCTTTTCAATGCCAGGACCAACGCCTTTCAACATCTTAAGATCATCCGCGCCACCGGCGCGCGCCTTGGTCAGGGTTTCAGGCTTGCCGTCAGCGGCAACCGCTTTGGCTGCGGGCGCTGATTTTGCAGCAGCAGGTTTCGCAGCTGCCTTGGGTTTCGCGGCAGCCTTTGGCTTTGCAGCCGCCTTGGGCTTGGCCGCAGCTTTAGGTTTCGCCACCGGGGCCGCAGCGCCCGAACTAGCGATCGGTGCAGGTGTTGCCGCGGCAGCTTTGGTTAATGTGGTCGATGTCTCACCAGAGGTCGACGCCGGTTTCACCGCGCCGCCCGAACCAGAGCCGCCAACCGTGCTTGCCGTATCGGCAGAGCAAAAGAATCTAACCAGCAACCAAGCCAGAACAACGGCAACGATGATGCCAGCCAGCAGGGCAAGGAAGAAATTCCCACCGCCCTTGACCAAGAAAAAGGCCACAAGGCCCAGAATAACGCCGATTACCCAGCACCATATCTTGCAGCTATTATTTGTCGATGTCGAAGTCATCACGTCACATCCCTTGTCTATTGCCAACCATGCCGCAGCGATTGCGTGCGGCCATATCCGCCGTGCTTAGAGCAAAACCACAGGGTTCGGTAGTAAAACTGCCTGCAGGCACAAAATAGCGCATCAATCGGACCGCAAAGGTCGCCATGTTACGGTTTAGGTTAGGTTTCAGCAGCCAGTTTCGTTGCCTGATCAACCCAGTCATCACGCTCGATCCGGCCTTTGAATTTCAGGCGGGAATCAACCCATGAAATTTCTCCCGCACCCCACTTGGAAATCTGGTCAAAGTGCCAGAATCCCATGTCATTCAACACGCCCTCAAGCTTGGGGCCGACACCACTGATCCGCTTAAGATCATCCGCACCAGATTTGCGCGGCGCATCCATCGTGCGCGGCTTCTTCTCGGTTGCGGCGGCAACGTCGGGCTTGGCTGGGCTGGATTTGGCAGCAGGTGCAATCGCTGCCTTTTTCGCCGGTGCCGTCTTGGCGGGCGCAGCCTTGCCGGCTTTGTAAATCCACGGCGTCAGGAGCGGTACTTCGGTCCCGTCGATGCGTTTTACAGTGTCGCCAATATCCACCGCCAACTGCACAGAGGCGTTATACTGATACTTACCGCTGTCGTTTTCTTTCAGCGATGTCAGACCCTTGAGCGGTTCGGCAGCAAAGCGGCCGTTTTGCGGTCCGGGTGTCGGCACCTTGCCAGCGGCTAGTTCGTCGATGATTTCCGAAAGGCGTGCAGCGGTCAGATCTTCGTAATAATCCTTGCCGATCTGGGCCATTGGCGCGTTGGCGCAAGACCCCAGGCATTCGACTTCTTCCCAGCTGAACTTGCCATCACTCGACAGCGCATGCGCCTTGTCAGCGATCTTGACGCGACAGACCGCGACCAAATCTTCGGCCCCGCAGATCATACACGACAATGTGCCACAAATCTGGATGTGGGCGACGGACCCAACCGGCTGCAACTGGAACATAAAATAAAACGACGCAACCTCAAGTCCGCGAATGAACGCCAAATCCAGCATCGTCGACACATGCTCGATCGCGGCACGAGTCAACCAGCCCTCCTGCTCTTGGGCACGCCACAGCAGCGGAATAATCGCGCTGGCCTGACGTCCTTCAGGGTATTTCGCAATTTGCCCTTCGGCCCATGCTTGGTTCGCAGGGGTGAAAGCAAAACTGGCCGGTTGGTCATGGTAAAGGCGACGTAGCATTTATTCGCACTCTCCATATATCACGCGAAGAGCGTCATTTGTCACGTTAACACCGTCTTCATGCGGCACAGCACGACCGTCCGTTCTCAGGAGCAACACAGCTTCGGCCGCTTCGTCGTCTGTCAGACTAGCGGCAAGTCGGATAGCTTCACCATTTTCATCATTTATAATGCAACCTGCATCTTCAATAGCCGCCAAAAGACGCGTGGCACTATCCGATTCTTGCGCCAAGGCGGGTTGGCCAGCCAACACAAATGCCGCGGCAGCAATTACTTTTTTCATATCAATCATCGGTCGACCTCTCCAAAAACGATATCCATGGTACCGATAATGGCAGCCACATCGGCAAGCTGATGCCCACCGGCGACGTGATCCATGGATTGCAGGTGCAGAAAACCCGGCGCGCGCAGCTTGGCGCGATAGGGTTTATTGGTGCCATCGGCCACCAGATAAACGCCGAATTCGCCCTTAGGGGCCTCAACGGCTGCGTAAATTTCGCCCGCAGGAACATGGAAGCCTTCGGTATAAAGCTTGAAGTGATGGATCAGCGCTTCCATGCTGGTCTTCATTTCGCCACGGCTTGGCGGGGTCAACTTGCCACGCGCCATCACATCACCCTTTTCGACCTTCAACTTGGCGCAGGCCTGACGGATGATCGACACGGATTGGCGCATTTCTTCCATACGCACGAGGTAACGATCATAACAATCGCCGTTCTTGCCCACGGGGATCTGGAAATCAAATTCGTCATAGCATTCATAGGGCTGCGCGCGGCGCAAATCCCATGCAAGGCCCGAGCCGCGCACCATGACGCCGCTATAACCCCAGTCCAGAATGTCTTGTTCGCTGATGATGCCGATATCTACGTTACGCTGTTTGAAAATCCGGTTTTCCGTCAGCAACCCGTCAAGGTTGACCATAAAGTTGGTCATGAACTGATCGGCCCAAGCCTCAATATCTTCGAGCAGACCTTCGGGCAGGTCTTGGTGCACACCACCGGGGCGGAAATAGGCAGCGTGCAAACGTGCGCCACATGCGCGTTCGTAAAACACCATCAGTTGTTCGCGTTCCTCAAAGCCCCAGACAGGCGGCGTCAGCGCGCCCACGTCCATCGCTTGGGTCGTGACGTTCAACAAGTGGTTGAGCACGCGGCCAATTTCACAATAAAGCACGCGGATCAGGCTGGCACGACGCGGCACGACCGTGCCCGTCAGCTTTTCAATTGCCAGACACCAGACATGTTCCTGATTCATCGGCGCCACATAATCAAGGCGGTCGAAATACGGCAGGTTTTGCAGATAGGTGCGGCTTTCCATCAGCTTTTCAGTGCCGCGGTGCAGCAAGCCGATGTGGGGATCGCAGCGTTCAACAATCTCGCCGTCCAGTTCAAGCACTAGACGCAAAACGCCGTGTGCTGCAGGGTGCTGCGGGCCAAAGTTGATGTTGAAATTGCGGATCTTCTGCTCGCCCGTCTGGGCGTCAGTGGACCCGTCATCATAGGTATTTACGCGGATATCGCCGTCCATCATTTCGCACCCTCTTTCGACTTTTCATCACCTGGAAGGATGTATTCGGCACCTTCCCAGGGGGACATGAAATCGAACTGGCGGTATTCCTGCACCAGCGACACCGGTTCATATACCACGCGCTTTTGCGCCTCGTCATAGCGCACTTCGGTATAACCCGTTGTCGGGAAATCCTTGCGCAACGGATGGCCACGAAACCCGTAGTCTGTCAGCAAACGGCGCAGATCGGGGTGGCCGGAAAAAAGAATGCCGAACATGTCGAACACTTCGCGTTCAAACCAGTTGGCGCTTGGATGCACGTCGATGATGCTGGGCACCAGATTCTCTTCGCGCACCTGAATACGCAGGCGAATGCGGTGGTTCTGATACATCGACAGAAAATGGTAAACCACGTCGAACCGTTTCGCCCGTCCGGGGTAATCAACAGCCGTGATATCAATCAGGCTGTTGAATTTGCAGGTTTGATCCGATTTCAGAAACTCGACAAAGCTGACGATATTGGCGGGGGCCACTTCGACGGTCAATTCGTCATGCGTTACGGCCCAGCTAAGCACGCAATCAGGGCGCTTTAGCTCAAGGTGAGTTCCAAGGTCGTTCATCGCTTCAGACATGAAGACGGTCCTTTCCAAATCGCCCTAACGGACAATCGTGCCAGTGCGGCGAATTTTGCGCTGAAGTTGCAGCAGGCCATAAAGTAGTGCTTCGGCTGTCGGTGGGCATCCGGGAACGTAAATATCCACGGGCACGATCCGGTCACAGCCGCGCACAACGCTATAGCTATAGTGGTAATACCCGCCGCCGTTCGCGCATGACCCCATCGAGATCACATAGCGCGGCTCCGGCATCTGGTCATAAACCTTGCGCAGGGCGGGGGCCATTTTGTTGGTCAACGTGCCGGCGACGATCATCAGATCGGACTGGCGCGGGCTGGCGCGCGGGGCAATACCAAAGCGTTCAGCATCATAGCGCGGCATCGACGTGTGCATCATCTCGACCGCGCAACAGGCCAGACCGAACGTCATCCAGTGCAAAGACCCGGTGCGCGCCCAGTTGATCATGTCGGCGGTGCTGGTCACAAGGAAACCCTTGTCCTGCAATTCGCGGTTCAGCCCCGAGGTGGCAACTTCGCGATCACCACCAGCGGTGTTTGCGCCTGCAACTACACCCATTCCAAGGCTCCCTTTTTCCACTCGTAGGCGAAGCCGATGGTCAGCACCCCAAGGAACACAATCATCGACCAGAACCCAATCATGCTGATGTCAGCAAAGGCCACGGCCCATGGGAACAAAAACGCGATTTCCAGATCGAAAATGATGAATAGAATGGCGACCAGATAGAACCGTACATCGAATTTCATCCGTGCATCGTCGAACGCGTTGAAGCCGCATTCATAGGCCGATACCTTTTCGGGATCGGGATTGCTCACCGCTATGATGGCGGCGGCCAAAATCAGCACAAGACCGATTCCAATCGCTAACCCCAAAAAGATGATGATAGGCAGGTATTCCCGAAGAAGTTCGTCCACAGAACAGGCTCCTGTTTGGGCAGGTCCATCATGCGGGCCCGCGTGCTGGCTCTGCGTTTATCCCTGCTCGCCCAAAGGGTCAACGGGCGCGGACCTGTGTTTTACGTTTCAATTGCCTCGCAATGGCGGTTTTAAAACGCGCGTACTGTCATCGCGATGATCGATTTGTGGCATGAGCGCCAAAGCTGGCCACGGATTTGCACATCACTTTCGCCAATTTGTGGTCAAGTGATCAGTGCGTGCCGGTGCCGCAGGGCCATAGCAAAACGACACCAAACCGGATCGGTTTTGCCGCGCGACATGCTTGAAAACCCAAGGGAATTCGCAACAGCCTTGCGGGCGGGCAAAAGAGGCGTGTGATAGGGTCAAGACTGAAGTTTAATCGCCGCCTTGGGGTCGACAACCTTGCCGAGAGGCAGCGTTTTGGCAGGCTTGACGCCTTTCTTGGAAACATCGCCCAAAAAGGGCTCGATGTCGCAGGTGTGCCATTTCGCGTCATAGATCAGCTTCTCCAAGGCAATGCTGATATCAATTACCGCCAGCTTGCACCGTTGGCGCGCCATACCCTTGGCGGTCAACCACGGCTTTTCAATGCCATCGTTACCGATCTTGGCAGCGACGCCTTGGTGAAATCACCGGTGACAAAGACGCCAATCCGATCACACGGTTCGAAGCGATGGGTTGGGCATTTTTTGCCCGTCATCGGGCCGCAATTCCAAAACCGGACGACACTGGCGCACCCAGCCCCGCCGCGGATGTGTTCCAGTTCTGGGTATAGCGCAACGCTTCCGCCCGAAGTTGCCGATGCGAAACGCAGGTGGGAAAGGGCTGCAAAAACCCACGTTTTGTATGACGAACCCGCAGCCTAAGCATATATTCAAGACGGCTTTGGCAAAGATGCCGGATTGCAACAAGCACTTGCGAGCATCGCACCGACCTAGGCCAGCCCCACGCCTTGGTCAGTCGCGACGGCACCGCGCATCGTCAATGTCCCACGGCGGATAGAAATCACGGGTATATAGCCGCCCGTCAGCGGGAGGCAGGCAATGCTGAAATGCCGTGCGGTCGGTGATGCGTTCAAACCATTTCGCAGTTTCGGGATAGGCATCGAGCCGCACAAAGTGCTGCCCCATATAGACCGCCTGCCCGACACTGACATCGGCCGCGCTAAAGCCGCTGGTAAGCAAATAATCACGGTTTTCCACCGGCGTGGAGAGCCGCCCCTCGATCGCCTCAAGACATTTGCCCAGCCGCTTGGCTTCAAGCTGCATAATGATCGGGCTGCGCATATGATCCTCGCGCAGGGCGATATGTTGTTGGGTCAAAGCAGCCGTGTGCTGGCTGACGGTTTCTGCAAAATGCACCCAGACCAGCCAGTCCATCCGATCCAGATCACCCGCAGGCCGCCCAAGGCCAAACCTGTCAAACCTTTCACACAGGTATTGCGTGATCGCCCCCGTTTCCGACATCACTTCGCCATCGATTTCCAGCGCCGGAACGCGACCAATGGGATTGAGCGCGCGAAATGCGTCCATCCGCAGCGTTTGATCAAACGGATAGACGGCAACCTTGAACTCGATCTCTAGCTCGTGCAGCAGCCACAATGTGCGCATGGAACGTGTCTGGTGGCAGTGGTGTAGGCGGATCATGTGCCCTCGCTTTCGGGTACCAATGTAACAAGCACCGCGCCAGCCACAACCTGACCACCTGCCTTGACCGAAAGCGTGGCAATCACACCATCACGCGGCGCGCGCAGCACGTATTCCATCTTCATCGCCTCAAGGACGCAAAGTCGATCACCCATCGTCACGGTATCGCCCACGGTCACGGCGACGCTTTGTACAAGACCGGGCATCGGCGCGGCAACGCTATCGCCACCCATGGCAGCACCAGTGTCCCGCATTAAAAGGTCAAGAATCGTAAAGGCATAGGTCGGCGCCCCAAAGACCGTGATCTGATCGCTGTGACGGGAAAATTCGCGCGCGCGCTGGTCGTTGAACCACCAAAGCCCCGCGCGCCGTGTGCAGGTTACGGCCTGATCTGCCCATGTCACGACAACTGTGTCGGGATCGGTTTGCTTCAATGTCAGATGCGTATCCGTGCCACCGGTCGCCAGCGCGACCTCCTGTGCGAGCGGCTCCCAGAGGGTAAAGCCAGCCATAGGTCCCTGATCATACCATTGCCCCGTCGCCACAAGGGCCGCCTGTGCGCGTACTTGGGCGGGCGCGGGATCTTGCGCGACCAGCGCATCAAGATCGCGCGCGATCAAGCCGGTATCAACCTGCCCCGCCCGAAACCCTGCATGATCGGCTAGCGATTTAAGAAACCCAAGGTTGGTCACAGTCCCTGCCACCTGTGTTTCGCCCAAGCCGCGCGACAAGGCCGCAAGTGCTGTTGCACGGTCGGGTCCATGGGTTATCACTTTGGCAATCATCGGATCGTAGTAGGGCGATATTTCATCCCCTGTTTCAACGCCTCTGTCAGCGCGAACCCCGTCAGGAAACGCCAGATGCGCCAGCCGTCCGGTTGCGGGCAAGAACCCAGCTGGCACATCTTCTGCGTAAAGGCGTGCCTCAAAGGCGTGCCCGCTGATAGTCAACTCGTCTTGGGACAAGGGCAGCCCCTGACCCGCCGCGACACGCAATTGCCACTCGACCAGATCAACGCCGGTGATCGCCTCGGTAACGGGGTGTTCCACTTGGAGGCGGGTGTTCATTTCCATGAACCAGAACCCGTCATCGCGCAGCCCATTTGACCCGTCTACGATAAATTCGACGGTGCCCGCACCGGCATAGCCAATCGCCTTGGCGGCGCGCACGGCGGCCGCGCACATGGCCGCGCGCACGCTATCCGTCATGTCAGGTGCGGGGGCTTCTTCGATGACCTTTTGATGGCGGCGCTGAAGGGAGCAATCGCGTTCAAACAGATGCACGGCATCCGCACCATCGCCAAACACCTGCACTTCGATGTGGCGCGGGCTGGTGATGTATTTCTCGATCAACACGGCATCATTGCCAAATGCGGTGCGTGCCTCGGCCCTTGCACTGTCCAGCGCTTGGCCAAAGTCAGCCGCAATCTCCACCAGACGCATGCCCTTGCCACCACCACCAGCGACGGCCTTGATCATGATCGGATAACCGATCTTGTCTGCCTCTTGCGCCAACAAGGCATCATCCTGATCAGCCCCATGATAGCCCGGCACCACTGGCACACCTGCCTTTTGCATCAGTGCCTTGGCCGCGTCTTTAAGGCCCATCGCACGGATAGCATCCGCGCTTGGGCCGATAAACACCAACCCCGCCTTTTCAACGGCGTCGACAAAATCGGGGTTTTCCGACAAAAATCCGTATCCAGGATGGATCGCCTGCGCGCCAGTTTCTAGCGCTGCCGCAATAATCCGGTCTGCGCGCAAATAGCTGTCAGACGGGGCCGCCCCGCCAATATGCACCGCGTGATCCGCCATGCGCACATGCAGTGCGTTTGCGTCCACGTCAGAATAGACCGCGACTGTCTGCACGCCCAGCGCGCGGGCCGTGCGGATTATCCGGCAGGCTATCTCGCCGCGATTGGCAATCAAGATACGTGTGAACATCATTCGTCCTTCAAAGCCGAATATTTACGGTAGCGGTGCCGGTAAATCAGGTTGGGGCGATCCCCTTCGATCAGATAGAAAATCATACCCACAGCCACCAAAGCATCAGCCAGCAACAGAAAATCAGGGTTCGTCCCGATGTTGCGGACAAAGGCATAAAGCGTGAAACCGGCCATAATAATGGCCACAACAATCGCCCAAGGCATCCGCGCCCAAAGCCCAAGACCAGTCACAAGCGGCAGGGTCGCACCCAGCGCAATCACCCCGATCGGATAGCCGGCCGTGCCAAAGGCCCAAAGCTTGAACAGTCCGGAAAGCACCAGATAAGCAATGATCACATATAGGATCACGCCAAGTTGCCCCTTGGGATGGGCGCGCGCCTGCGTCGGTGTCACATTGACCCATGGAATACCGGAATAAGCATCGGGGCGTTGGTTGTTGTCGGTCATATCGTTCCTTGCTGGAATCGGGGCTGGTATCGGGGCTGGTTGCCGGCTCTCCCGCGCCATTGGCGTTTACATCCTGAACACGCCGAAACGCGTTTCTTGTATCGGCGCATTCAGTGACGCCGCCAGTGACAGCGCCAGCACTTGGCGCGATTTGCGCGGATCAATCACCCCATCATCCCACAGGCGTGCCGATGCATAAAGCGGATGCGATTGTTCAGCGAACATATCAAGGGTTGGCTGCTTAAACGCGGCTTCCTCCTGCGCTGACCATTCGCCACCTGCCCGTTCAATCCCGTCGCGTTTCACGCTCGCCAAGACACCAGCCGCCTGTTCGCCGCCCATGACAGCCGTGCGCGACGTGGGCCATGACCACATGAAATTCGGCGAATAAGCCCGCCCCGACATGCCATAGTTGCCCGCGCCATAAGACCCGCCAATCACCATTGTGATTTTCGGCACCGACGTTGTGGCAACAGCAGTCACCATCTTGGCCCCGTGGCGCGCGATACCTTCGTTTTCATATTCGCGGCCGACCATGAAACCCGTGATATTTTGAAGGAATATCAGCGGGATACGGCGTTGACTACACAGTTCAACAAAATGCGCGCCCTTCTGGGCGGCCTGTGAAAACAACACGCCGTTATTGGCGACAATCCCGCAGGGCATCCCTTCGATATGCGCAAACCCGGTTACCAGCGTATCACCGAACCGCGCCTTGAATTCATCAAAGCGCGAGCCGTCAACGATGCGCTTGATCACCTCGCGCACGTCATAGGGCGTGCGCAGATCGGCGGGAATTACATCAAACAGATCATCTATGTCGTGCTTGGGCGGTTCAGACGTCTGGCATTTGACAGGTAAGGTATGATCGCTCGAAAGGCTGGCGACCGCTTGGCGTGCCAAGGCCAAGGCATGCGTGTCATCCTCGGCGAGATAATCGGCCACACCAGATAGGCGCGTATGCACATCACCGCCGCCCAGATCCTCGGCGCTAACGACTTCGCCTGTCGCCGCCTTGACCAGCGGCGGACCGGCCAGAAAGATCGTTCCCTGATCGCGTACAATGATCGACACATCCGCCATCGCGGGAACGTATGCGCCCCCTGCCGTGCAAGAGCCCATCACGACAGCAATCTGCGCAATGCCCGCCGCCGACATCTGCGCCTGATTGTAAAAGATGCGCCCGAAATGGTCGCGGTCGGGGAAAACTTCGTCCTGATTGGGCAGGTTCGCCCCGCCGGAATCCACAAGATAGACACAAGGCAAATGACACTGCGCCGCGATTTCCTGCGCGCGCAGATGTTTCTTGACCGTCACAGGATAATAGGTGCCGCCCTTCACGGTAGCATCGTTGCAGACCACCATGCAGTCCACGCCGCTGATCTTGCCGACACCGGCGATCACACCACCGCAAGGGGCCGCGCCATCATACATGCCATGCCCCGCCGTCGCGCCAATTTCCAGAAACGGCGATCCTGCATCCAGCAAGTTCGCCACACGGTCACGCGGCAACATCTTGCCCCGCGAAATATGACGCGCACGGGATTTTTCGCTGCCACCTTGGGCTGCGCTGCGGGCGACTTCGGCGATCTGCGCAAGGGCTGCTTCATGGGCCGCGCGACTATCAGAGGTTTGCGTTGTCATTGCTGACACCCGACCGTTTGCCGTGACTGAGGTGTAAAAAGGCGCGCTATTTTCACCCCATCGCCCCCATCATTTCACGCCCGACCAGCATCCGGCGGATTTCGCTGGTGCCGGCGCCGATTTCCATCAGTTTGGCGTCACGGAACAAACGCGCGACAGGTGCATCGTTCATAAACCCGGCACCACCCATCGCCTGAACTGCCTGATGCGCCTGCACCATCGCCTGCTCGGAGGCATAAAGGCAGCAAGCAGCGGCGTCTTGGCGCGTGACAGTGCCCACATCACAAGACGCAGCGACCGCATAAACATAGGCGCGCGCGGAATTGAGCGCGGTATACATATCAGCGATCTTGCCCTGCATCAGTTGGAACGACCCGATAGGTTGGCCAAACTGCTTGCGCTGCGCAAGATAGGGCATGATTTCATCCAGACAGGCGGCCATGATCCCTGTGCCGATCCCGGCAAGAACAACCCGCTCGTAATCAAGGCCGGACATCAGAACGCGCACGCCGCGGCCCTCCTCGCCCAGAACATTTTCAAACGGCACCTCGACGTCTTCGAAAATGAGCTCAGCGGTGTTTGACCCGCGCATGCCCAGCTTGTCGAAATGCGCCGACGTGCTGAAGCCTTTCATCGACTTCTCGACGATAAAGGCCGTGATCCCTTTGGCACCCGCACTTGGGTCGGTCTTGGCGTAAACCACGAGCGTGTCTGCGTCCGGCCCATTGGTGATCCAGTATTTGTTGCCGTTCAGACGGTAATGATCGTTGCGCCGTTCCGCGCGCAGCGACATCGACACAACATCGGATCCCGCCCCTGCTTCGGACATGGCAAGCGCGCCCACATGTTCGCCCGAGATTAAACCTGGCAGATACTTGCGGCGCTGATCATCTGTGCCATTCAGCTTGATCTGGTTCACGCAGAGGTTGGAATGCGCGCCATACGACAGTGACACCGAGGCGCTGGCACGGGCAATTTCTTCGACAGCGATCGTATGCGCAAGATAGGACATGCCCGACCCGCCCAAGTCTTCGGAGACCGTGATCCCCAACAAGCCCAGTTCGCCCATTTCGGTCCAAAGCGCCGCAGGGAAGGTGTTAGATGTGTCGATTTCGGCAGCCAGCGGCTTGACGCGCTCTTGCGCCCAGCGGTGCACCATCTCGCGCAGGGCGTTGGTGTCCTCGCCCAAATCAAAGGTCATAGACGCAGTAAACATGGCGGGCCTCGCATTATTGAACGGTTGTTCAATAACTAAATTGCAAAGTGAGTCGGGTCAATGGCCTGCGACACTGCGCAAGACGCCTTATGCGGCTTGAAAAACGGCGGCGACTTCGGCCCGGATGATTCCTGCAATCTGCGCGCAATCTGCAAGGCTGAACGTCAGCGGCAGGCGCATATCAACGATCCCCGCCAACACGCGGTCACTTTTGGGCATCGAAGCGCTTGGGGCATAGCGCCAGCTATCATACCGGCTGGTGAACCCCACAGGTTCGGGCGCGCCGAACCATTTAAGTTCCACACCACGCGCAAGACAGCGCGCGATTACCTTTTGCACAGCTTCGGGCGACCAATCGAGCAGTAGAAACTGAAACGACGAGGCCACGAAGTGTTCCGCCTTTGGCCGGGCGATCAGGGTCAGACCTGGCGTTTCGGCAAGCCCCCTGCTCATCACGCCATAGCGCGCGTTCCAATTGTCTGCCTGTACACCCAAACGGCGCAATTGCGGACGCAGAATTGCCGCGCGCAGGTTGTCCATGCGGCCCGACACATTGGGCGTGTCGTATTTGATATCCTTGAACACGGCGGGCGGCGGGGCTGCACGATGCCGTTCAAAAAGCATATAACTGCCTGATAGCATAATCGCGCGCGCCATACCGTCCGCATCATCGCTCACCAGCAATCCGCCCTCGCCAGAATTCACGTGCTTATATGTTTGGGTCGAATAACAACCGAAACGCCCATGCCGCCCGCTTGGCACGCCGTTCCAGCTTGCCCCCATCGTATGCGCACAGTCTTCGATCACCGTTACACCTGCGCCATCACAAATCGCCATCAGCGCATCCATGTCGCAAATATGCCCGCGCATATGGCTCAACAGCAGCACGCAGGCCTGATCAAGCTTGCCCGCAAGATCATCCAGATCAATCACCAACCCTTCGGTCACACCCACGAACACAGGCCCCGCCCCAAGGCTGGCAATCGCGCCCGGCACGGGGGCCAGCGTAAAAGCATTGGTCAGCACCTTGTCTCCGGCTTTCACACCGCAGGCGCGCATGGCCGTCGTCATGGCATAACCGCCCGAGGCAACCGCGAGGCAGTATTTCGCACCCACTTGGGCGGCGAATTCTTCCTCGAGCAGGGCGGCCTCTGCCACCTCACCGGCGACGGTGTTGTAACGGTGCAGCCGCCCGTGTTGCATAACTGCCAGCGCCGCCGCGATCCCGTCATCGGGGATTGGCTCTTGCTGGGTGAAACTGCCTTTGAATATCTCGCTCATCCGCTGACTTTGCGGCGGGGTTGGGCGCGGGTCAATGGCCGCGATGTCGCGAACAGGCATGCGCATCCCAGCCCGCAAGACAAAGCTGTCGTTATGACACCACTTGACCTGATACATGACCTGCAATGGCCCGACCTACCCGCCCCCGTGCAGGCGCAAACGAAACTGGCGCTGCGTGATCTGATCGGCGTGGCGGCTGGCGGCATAGGAACGCGGCTTTCAGGCATTATCCGCGCTCATGCAGCATCAGAATTCGGCGGTGACCTGCCTATGCTGTTTGATGCCCGCACCGCAAGCGCATCCGGCGTCGCCCTTGCCGTTGGTATGACGATTGATGCCCTGGACAGCCATGACGGCTTTAATCCGGCCAAAGGCCACATCGGCTGCCCGCTGTTTGCAGCGATGCTGCCCGTGGCCCATGGCGCAGGCACGCAGGGGCGCGAATTTCTAGCAACCCTCGCGATGGGCTATGAATTTGGTGCGCGCGCTGCGATGGCGCAACATGGCACCGTGCCCGATTATCACACCTCGGGCAGTTGGGGCGCGGTTACGGCGGCGGCTTGTGCGGCACGGCTGATGGGATTGGCGCGTGACCAAACCCGCCACGCATTGGGCATCGCCGAATACCATGGACCGCGCAGCCAGATGATGCGCTGCATCGATCACCCGACCATGCTGAAAGACGGATCGGGCTGGGGCGCGATGGCGGGCGTGTCTGCGGCGCGAATGGCCGCGCAGGGTTTCACGGGAGCGCCTGCGATCACCGTCGAAGATGCACCGCAGTACTGGGCCGATCTGGGCACACGCTGGTATGGGCTGGAGCAATACTACAAACCCTACCCCGTTTGTCGCTGGGCCCAAGCCCCGATCGAAGGCGTTTTGGTCCTGCGCCGCGCGCACGGGTTGCAGGCTGACGATGTGGCCCAGATCACGGTCGAAACCTTTCACGAAGCGATCCGCCTTGCCACAGCGACGCCCCGGACCACTGAGGAAGCCCAGTATTCAACGTCGTTCCCCTGCGCCGTTGCGATGGTGCGTGGCAGCGTAACGCCCAACGATATCAGCGACTCCGCGTTGAACGCTCCGGCCGTGTTGCGTCTGTCGCAATCGCTGGTGATGATCGAGGACGATCGCGCCAATGCAGCCTTTCCGCAAACCCGACTCGCACGGGTTACGTTAACCCTGACGGACGGGCGAAGACTGCTAGGCGAGTGGAGCGAACCGCGCTGGGATCACACAGCGCCGCCCACGCCGGATGAATTGGCAACCAAGTTTCACGATCTGGCTGATCCGGTCCTTGGAACATCTTGCGCTGGCGCGATCAGCGCCGCAATCGACAGGCTGGACACCGCCCCGCTTGCAACCCTCACCGACCTGCTGTTTCAACCAATCAGCGACTGAACCACGCCGTGCAATTCATCGAAATGTCCGATCAGACCCTCGGGCTTTAGATCGGCCACATCCATGCCGGTCGGACCGAACGTGACCAACACACAAGGCACCCCTGCCGCTCGGGCCGTGTCGCGATCTGTAATCGTATCGCCGATCAGACAGCACTGCGCAGGATTACCCCCCGCACGGCGCGCGGCCTCAAACAGCGGTTCAGGATCGGGCTTGCGCACAGGCAAGGTGTCGGCCCCGATCAGCGAGGCGAACTGATCCAATATTCCCAAACGGGCCAGTAAGGTGCGCGCCAGCCCTTCGGGTTTATTGGTGCAAATGCCCACCGCATAACCGGCGGCTTTAAGGGCGGCGACCGACTCCATTGCGCGGGGATAAAGCGTCGTATGCACGTCGATATCCTTGTCGTAGGCCGCCAGCAGAATGGGATACTGGCGATCAATTTCATCCGCGCCGTGGCTGCCCGTGCGCGCAAACCCTTCGCGCAGCATCGCGCGACCACCCCCAAACGCAATGGCCGCATCGCTCACCGGATCAAGCAGGTCACCCAAACCCAAAGCCCGAAAGCAAAAATTCGCCGCCGCGATCAAATCTCCGCTGGTATCAGCCAATGTCCCGTCAAGATCGAAAATAACGCTGCGCATGGTGCCTCCCTTGGCGTTTTGAGTCATCTGTAACGATGCGACACCTGTTGTGAAGCCCTAACCCTTGCGCTGCTTTTGGGGCGGGTTAGAAGGGGCGCAAAGAACAAGGATGCAAGTTATGGCAACGGCACTGATTATCCTCGCGGCGGGCATGGGCACACGCATGAACAGCGAATTACCCAAAGTGCTGCACGCCATCGCCGGAGCACCAATGTTGATCCACGCGATGAAGTCCGGCGCGAGCCTTGATCCAGAGCGCACGGTAATCGTCGCAGGCCACGGCGCCACGGCTGTTGGCAAGGTAGCACAAGACTGGGACGACCGCGCCGAGGTTGTGTTACAGGCTGAACAGTTGGGCACGGGGCACGGCGTGGCACAGGCCAGCGGCGCACTGTCCGATTTCAGCGGTGACGCCTTTGTCCTTTATGGTGACACGCCCTTTATCCGCCCCGAAACCCTGACCGCGATGTCCGCTGCGCGCCAGTTTCATGATGTGGTCGTGCTGGGCTTTGATGCGGCTGATCCGGGACGCTATGGGCGGCTTGTGACATCAGGCGAGGTGCTGGAGAGAATCGTCGAGTTCAAAGATGCATCGGATGAGGAGCGCGCCATAACGCTTTGTAACAGCGGTGTTGTTGCAGCCGATAGCGCAACGCTTTTTGATCTGGTGGCCGCCATCAAAAACGACAATGCCGCTGGCGAATACTATCTGACAGACATCATCGAAATAGCGCGTTCACGCGGGCTGTCGGCCACTGTGGTACGCTGCGATGAATCCGAAACCATGGGGATCAATTCGCGCGCCGAACTGGCCGTGGCCGAAGGTGCGTTTCAGACTGCACGCCGCGCCGAAGCCCTTGCTGATGGCGTCACGCTGCAAGCCCCCGAAACCGTCTATTTCGCGCATGATACCGTGATTGGCCGTGATTCAATAATTGAACCAAACGTGGTCTTTGGCCCTGATGTGACGGTGGAAAGCGGTGCAACAATCCGCGCCTTTTCCCACCTTGAGGGCTGCCACGTGTCGCGCGGATCAGTCGTTGGCCCGTACGCCCGCCTGCGCCCCGGCGCGGAATTGGCTGAAAACGTCAAGATCGGCAACTTCGTCGAGGTAAAGAACGCCCAAATCGCCGAAGGGGCCAAGGTCAACCACCTGTCCTATATCGGCGATGCGACGATTGGTGCGGGCAGCAACATCGGCGCGGGCACCATCACCTGCAATTATGATGGCGTGTCCAAGCACCACACGGTGATTGGCGCGCGTGTCTTTGTCGGATCCAACACGATGTTGGTGGCCCCTGTGACTTTGGGTGACGATTCCATGACTGCAAGCGGATCTGTCATCACCCGCGACGTGCCTGCCGAGGCATTGGCACTTTCGCGCGCGCCGCAAGAAATAAAACTTGGCCTAGCCAAGAGAATGTTCGAAAAGTTAAAGTCCAAGAAGGCGAAAGCCACAAAGGGAGCATAGAAATGTGTGGAATTGTAGGTATCTTGGGGAACCACGAAGCTGGTCCGATACTGGTTGAAGCCCTGAAACGGCTTGAATATCGCGGTTATGACAGCGCAGGTATCGCCACTGTGCAGGATGGGCGCCTTGATTGTCGCCGCGCCGTGGGCAAGCTTGTGAACCTACAAGACGTACTGGTTTATGATCCGCTGGCAGGCAAATCCGGCATCGGCCACACGCGCTGGGCTACGCATGGCGCGCCCAACGTCAACAACGCACACCCGCATCGCGCTGGTAAGGTCGCCGTTGTCCACAACGGCATCATCGAGAACTTTCGCGAGTTGCGCGCCGAGCTGGCTCAAAAGGGCATTAGCCACCACACGGATACCGACACGGAAACTGTCGCGCTCCTTGCGCAATCATATATAGAACAAGGGCTTGCACCCCGTGACGCCGCCCAAAAGACCATTGCACGGCTGGAAGGCGCATATGCGCTGTGTTTCTTGTTTGAAGGCGAAGACGACCTGCTGATCGCCGCGCGCAAAGGCTCTCCGCTGGCGATTGGGCATGGCGACGGCGAAATGTTCGTTGGCTCAGACGCGATTGCGTTGGCGCCAATGACCGACCGTATTACCTATCTGGACGAAGGTGATTGGGCGGTCATTACGCGCAACTCCTTGGAAATACGTGACGTTTCCGGGCGATTGGCCAACCGCCCCATGAAGGTCATCCAGATTGACACCGCCATGATCGACAAAGCGGGGCATAAACACTTTATGGCCAAGGAAATTGCCGAACAACCCACTGTGATAACTGGCGCATTGGGGCATTATCTGGCCGAAGATGGTAGTATAATCCTACCCGACCCCGGTTTGGACTTTGCTAAGATCGAACGCCTGACCATGGTCGCTTGCGGCACTGCCTCTTATGCCTGTCTCACGGCGAAATACTGGTTTGAACAACTTGCAGGGCTACCTATCGAAGTCGATGTCGCGTCAGAATTCCGTTACCGCGAACCACCCATCACCAAAGGCACTGTCGCGTTGTTCGTCAGCCAATCTGGCGAAACCGCTGATACGCTGGCCGCTCTGCGCTATTGCGCTGGCAAAGCTGACAAGATCGTCAGCGTCATCAATGTCCCCGAAAGCTCAATAGCGCGTGAAAGCGATCTGCCGTTGCCCATTCTGGCGGGCACGGAAATCGGCGTGGCCTCGACCAAGGCGTTTACCTGCCAGTTGACCGTCTTGGCGTTGATGGCGATCAAAGCCGCCACTGATCGTGGTCGCCTTAACGCTGAAGACGCCGCCAAGATGACGCAAGCCCTGCGCGCGATGCCGGGCCTGATGAACGCGGCCTTGGGGATTGAGGAACACAGCCAGCACATCGCACGCAAGCTGGCAGAAGCCCGCGACATCTTATTTCTGGGGCGCGGACGCATGTATCCTCTCGCGCTTGAGGGCGCGCTAAAACTGAAAGAAATCAGCTATATACACGCCGAAGCTTATGCATCAGGTGAACTTAAACATGGGCCCATTGCCCTTGTGGATGAACATGTGCCTGTGATTGTTATGGCCCCACGAGACGCGCTGTTCGACAAGACCATCAGCAACATGCAAGAGGTCATGGCGCGCGGCGGACAGGTTCTGTTGATCACTGACAAACAAGGCGCAGAAGAGGCCGGAAGCGGCGTTTGGGAGACAATCATCATGCCACAAGTCGATCCGTTTTTCGCGCCGATCCTTTATGCGATCCCCGCCCAACTGCTGGCGTATCACACCGCAGTCGCCAAGGGCACGGACGTCGATCAGCCGCGCAATCTGGCCAAATCGGTGACCGTAGAATGAACTGGCCAGCCCCCGTAACACTAACAGGCGAACACGTGATCCTTGCGCCCTTGTCGCATGATCACGCCCCTGCGTTGGGCCGCGCGGCGGCTGATCTTGGCCAGCTTTGGTATACGGATATCCCCGCCCCTGACGGCATTACGGCCGAAATTAGCCGCCGCCTATCGCTGTCTAATATGGCCCCCTTTACGGTCATGACACCCGACAGCACCCCCGTGGGCATGACCACATTCATGCATATCGACGCCGTTAACAAACGGGTGGAGATCGGTTCGACGTGGCTGGGGCCAAGCGTGCATCGCACCCCCCTGAACACCGAAGCCAAGTTGCTGATGCTGACCCATGCATTTGACCATCTGGGCTGCATCGCAGTTGAATTTCGCACCCACCGGATGAACAGCCGATCGCGCCGAGCAATAGAACGGTTGGGCGCACAGCTTGATGGTATACTACGCGCGCACCTGGTCAGCAAGAATGGCACCATTCGCGACACCGCCGCCTATTCGATCACCGCGCCAGAATGGGCTGTGGTCAAGGCGCACCTTGAACATCGGCTGGCGCGATGACACCCGACAGCGCAATCGACGTGCTGCGCGCCATTGGCGATGTAGGCAAAGCTGGCGAAATGGCCCGCTATCACAAAATTGAGCGCCACTATCTGGGCGTCGCCACCCCCGCGATTGATGCGGCCGTCAAAGACTGGCGCGCCAAACTTGAGCCAGACGCAAGGATCGCGCTGGCCGACGGGTTGTGGCAGTCCAACATCCACGAGGCGCGCGTGGCCGCAGGCAAGCTGTTGACGCAGGCCCGCATTCGCCCCGACGACCAACCCGCATGGGATTTGATTGTATCCTGGGTGCCCGATTTCGATGCTTGGGCGATTGCGGATCATGCCAGCATCGCGGGCCAGAAGCGGCTGGTGTGGCAGCCACAGCGCGTTCAGGAATTGGACGGATGGGCGCAGTCAGAGCATATGTGGACCCGCCGCGCCGCCCTTGTCATGACCCTGCCATGGACCAAACAGAACCACCCCAAACCCGCAGAGATCGCAGTTCGCGAACAAGTGCTTGGCTGGGCTGAAACCTATCTGGACGACCCTGAATGGTTCATCCAGAAAGCTGTGGCGTGGTGGCTGCGGGATCTTTCGAAACATGACCCTGCACGTGTCCAGACATTTCTGGATCAGCACGGAACGCGCATGAAGCCTTTTGCGCGCAAGGAAGCCGCGCGACTGCTGCCAGACTAAGATAGGCTAAATCTGCCACGTTTAGACTTTCCGCTCGCACGATGCCCATCAGACAGCTAGGCTCCTCGCAAAAACGGATGGGCAGGGCATGAACTCGATCAATACACATGTGAACGAATTGGCTGATCGTATTCACGAGATGCGCGCAGATTACCCGCGCATGATGGTTGCCGTTTGCGGTGCACCTGCCAGCGGCAAATCCACGCTTGCCGCCGAAGTTGCGCGCCGCCTGACAAGTCAGAAATGTAGCGCCACGGTTGTGCCGATGGATGGCTTTCATCTGGACAATCGGTTGCTGGAAACGCGCGGCGTTCTGGGACGCAAGGGCGCGCCAGAAACCTTTGATGCAGAGGGATTTGTACATATGGTCCGGCGCTTGCGCGCCGGTGACAAAGTGGCAATTCCGGTGTTTGATCGCAGCCGCGATATCGCCATCGCCGGCGCGGTAATCGTGCCCGCCGAGTGTGATGTGATCCTTGTGGAGGGGAACTATCTGCTGATGAAAACGGAGCCTTGGGCGCAGCTTGGTCCGCTTTGGGATCTGACTGTGATGCTTGATGTGCCCATGGCTGATCTGCGCGGGCGGTTGATTCACCGCTGGCTGTCGCATGGGCTAAGCAGCCTAGCCGCCACGCGACGCGCCGAAAGCAACGATATTCCCAACGCGCAGGCCGTGATTGATCAATCACGTACGGCGGATATCACCCTTTGACGCGACTAATTGATCGCGAAAAGCGTGATCGCTGGGAATGCCAGCAGTAGTGCCACACGCACGATATCAGAGGCTACAAAGGGCAGGACCGCCTTAAACGTGCGCCCCATCGGTGTTTGCCCGTCGATCTTGTGGATCACGAACAGGTTCAGGCCCACGGGCGGCGTGATCAGCCCGACTTCGACCACGATCAACACCAGAATACCAAACCAGACCGCAAGATGATCAGGTGAAAGGCCAAAGTCCAAACCGCTGATAACCGGCCAGAAAATCGGGATCGTCAACAAGATCATCGACAGGCTGTCCATCAGGCATCCCATGACCAGATAGAACACCAGTACGATCAGCAGCACCGTCATCGGCGCGAATGCGTGTTGCGTCACAATGTCGGTCAGCTCTTGTGGGACTTGGGCAAGGGCGAGGAAGCCGCGATAGAACGCGGCCCCAAGGATGATAAAGAAGATCATCGCCGTTTGCTTACCTGTGGCCATCAGGCAAGCGCGCAGGCCCGACCACCCCAAACGTCCCATCAGGGCGGCAATCAAGCCCGTGGCCAGCGCACCGATTGCGGCACCATCCGTGGGTGTGAACCATCCGCGATAGATGCCGCCAACCACCAGTACAAACACCAGCAACACAGGCCAAACGTCGCCCAGCGCGCGCATCCGATCCGGCCACGGCAAGGCCGCGCGTTGTCCCGCACTATTTGGCACGACCCGCACATAGATCGCGATCACCAGCATATAGCCAAGGGCCGCGATAACCCCCGGCACAACGGCGGCAACAAACAATTCGGCGATGTTTTGCAGCGTCAGGGTGGCATAAATCACAAGGATTACCGAGGGCGGGATCAGTATGCCCAGCGTGCCGCCTGCCGCAAGGGCTGCTGACGCAAAGCCGCCCTCATATCCATAGCGGCGCAGTTCCGGCAGGGCCACGCGGCCCATTGTGGCGGCCGTTGCCAGCGAGCTTCCGCAGATCGCGCCGAACCCGCCGCAAGCCCCGACAGCAGCCATGGCGACCCCGCCCTTGCGGTGCCCCAAGAACGCGGCTGCCGCGCGAAACAGGGATGCCGACATGCCTGAATGAGAAGCAAATTGCCCCATCAGCAAAAAGAACGGCACCACGGTCAGATCGTAATTGGCGAATGTCGTGTAGGTTTCACCCTTTAGGCGGGCCAGCACGATATTGGGGCTTCCGGTGGCTAAATACGTGCCGCCCAACCCGCAAATCAGCATCGCCAGACCAATCGGTGCGCGCAGGGCGATCATCAGCACGAAGACGGGGAACGACAATGCGGCGAGGGCAAGCATGCTCATGGTTTGACCGCCTGCGCGAAGCGCCACGCGGCGCAGTAGACGCCGACCAAGGCGGCGATTGCAGCTGCCGCACAACTGGCCCCATAGGACCACCATAGTGGGAACTGTATCAGGTAACTCGTTTCGCCATACCGCATTTTGTCCATCGTGCCTACATAAAGACGCGCGGCGATCAGGATCAAGGTCGCGGCCAAGACCACCTCCCAGAATGCGATCAGGGCGGCTTGGATTCGGGGCGGGAAACGGTCGGTCAAGATATCGACAGATGCATGCCCGCCGGTGATTTGGCAAATCGGTAGAAAGGCGAAAATCGCGAATGCTGCGCCCGCCGCGACCAGTTCATAGTCGCCGGTCAGCGGACCGACACCCGTGCCAAGTAGCCACGCTGCAAAACGCGGGGCGCTGGTTTCAACCCAATCCAAATGGCCAAACCCGTTCACCTGCAAGCCCAGCGCGGAGATCCCAACAATGGCGATTAAACATAGCAAAACAACCCCGCCAAGCAGGGCCATGCTTTTGGCCAAATTGATCATCAGGTTATGCAGCATCCCTGCCCCTCTATTGGGTGCCCAAAGGGGCAAGGTCTGTCTTATTGCGCGGTGGTGTGTTTCGCAATCAGCGCGCGGGCCTGATCAACCAGCGCTGCGCCGTCGATGTCGCGCTCGTTCATCTCGGCGATCCATGCGCCCACGGTTGGGGCAGCCGCAGCACGCCAAACGTCTACCTGTTCGGGAGACAGCGTGATGATATTGTTACCGCGTTCCTCGGCCACTGCGCGTACGGGTGCATCAAATGCCTGATGGGTACGCCCTGCAAAGGCAGAGAATTCGACACCTGAGTTGGCGTCGATCACAGCCCGCAGATCGTCGGGCAGGCCGTTATATGCGTCAAGATTCATCGCGAACACAAAAGCGAGCGTGTAGATCGCCGCATCGCCAAATTCAGTGTGGTTGTCGACCAGTTCGTGCACGCGCAGCGCCTCGGTCACTTCCCATGGCAGGGCCGCGCCGTCGATCACGCCTTTGGACAGGGCTTCGGGGACGCCAGGCACTGGCATACCGACCGCCGTCGCGCCCAATGCTTGAAACAACATTGTTGTAGTGCGTGACGGGGCGCGCAGTTTCAGCCCGTCCAGATCGGCGATTTCGGTGATGGGTCGGTTGGTGTGCAGCACGCCGGGGCCGTGCACCCAAAGTGCGAGCACTTTGACGTCGGCGAAATCATCATCCAGCATGTGTTCCTCGGCCAGTTCCCAGAACGCGCGGGATGTGGCTTCGGCGTTGGTCATCATGAACGGCAATTCCATGACTTCGGCGTGCGGGAAACGGCCCGGCGTGTAGCCGGCCACTGTCCATACGATATCGGCCACGCCATCAACCGCCTGATCATAAAGCTGTGGCGGGGTGCCGCCCAACTGCATCGACGGGAATCGCTGGATTTCGATGCGTCCGCCGCTGTCGGCCTCGACCTTGTCGGCCCAGACGTCAAGGATTTCGGCAGGAACAACCGAATTGGCAGGCAAGAACTGGTGCATCCGCAATGTGACCTCTTGCGCCATGGCGGCGCCTGCGATCAGGGTTGCGGCAAGGGTGACGCCCAAAACGGCGCGGCGGGACAGGGTCATGCTGGTTCTCCGGCAGGTGTGTTAAGTTGACGCATAATTGGGGCCTGCCACGTTCAAGTGCAAGCGCGCAAACGCCGCCCTGTCGCTTGCGAGCGACCCGACCTGCGAGACAAACACACAATTGCACCCCGCCCACGCAGCCCCTAAACCGATACAAACGCTGCCCAAAAGGAAACTGCTATGGATTGGATTTCACGCTTTGACGGACTTGCGTCGCTTAAGGCACCGATCCGCGATATTTTGACTGCGCGGGCCGTTATCGTGTCAGTGCCCAAGGACACGTTGATTTTCGGCCCCGGCAAAGCTCCGGAAAACTTGCTGTTGCTGCTTGAGGGCACGGTACGGGTGCAGCAAACGTCCAATCAAGGCCGCGAGATCGTGCTGTATCGTGTGCATGCAGGCGAAAGCTGCGTGCTGACCACGGCCTGCCTGCTGGCCTACGTAGACTACAGCGCCGAAGGCATTGCCGAAACCGATGTGCAGGCCGTTGCCATTCCGCGTGCCGTGTTTGACGATCTGATTTCGCAATCGCAAACATTTCGCCAGTTTGTCTTTTCCGCTTATTCGCGCCGGATCACCGATCTGTTTGTCGTGATCGAAGAAATTGCCTTTCACCGCGTTGATATCCGCCTTGCGCAGCGGCTGCTGGAACTGGCCGGGCAAGATCAGGTTATTCATGCCACACACCAGCAAATGGCTGCTGAACTGGGCACCGCCCGCGAAGTGATCTCGCGTCAACTTCAGGAATTCCATCGCCGTGGCTGGGTCAGCCAGACGCGAGGCACCATTACAATTAGCAATATTTCCGGCCTGAAGTCTCTTGTGACCAGCGCGGCTTGACATCTCTGTCATAAATAATACATTTCATTTATGTGATGTGTGACATTGTCACCAACGATGCAATCGAAGTCGACCATAACGCACACATCGGGGCGACTCGCCCCATAAATGAAACATGTGCCCAAGCTGCAATAGGACACCAGAATACATGACAGACTTTACTCCATACCAATCTCTGATCGGGGGCGGCCTTATCGGCCTCGCCTCGGTTCTACTCATGCTCAATATCGGGCGGATCATGGGTGCCACAGGCATCCTTGCCGGTTTTATTCAACCCATAAGTGGACAGGACTGGGCATGGCGCGCCGCCATTCTGGCCGGCATGGTCACAGGCCCCGTGGCCGTTCTGCTTTTGACTGGCGAAATGCCAACAGTTGACGTGCCAGTTAGCACCACAATGATGATCGTCGGCGGCTTTATCGTCGGTATGGGCGTCATTTGGGGCGGTGGCTGCACATCTGGTCACGGCGTCTGCGGCATGGCGCGCTTGTCGCGTCGCTCAATCGTGGCCACGGCCAGCTTCATGGTTGCCACGGCGATCACCGTTTACGTCATTCGTCACGTGATTGGAGGATAGAAACATGCGTGTACTATCAACCTACCTTATCGGCCTGATCTTTGGCATCGGCATTTCTATTTCGGGTATGGCGAACCCCGCCAAAGTCCTGAACTTCTTTGACTTCGCAGGCACTTGGGATCCAAGCCTTGCCTTTGTGATGGGCGGCGCTGTAATCGTGGCCTTCTTTGGCTACCGCGTCGTTCTGGGCCGTCCCGCCCCGATGATGGAGCACAAGTTCCACCTACCGACCAACACCAAGATCGACGCCAAACTGGTCGGCGGCAGCCTGGTGTTCGGAATCGGTTGGGGCATCGCTGGATTTTGCCCAGGTGGCGCCCTGCCCGCCCTTGGCACTGGTCGCATCGAAGTTTTCATTTTCACCGGCGCGCTGCTAGCTGGCATCTTTGCCGCCAAGGGCCTTGGCGCCATGATGGTCAACCGCGCAAAAACCACCGCTAATTAAAGTTACTGGAGGACACTATGAGCAACTATCCAATCAATATGGACATCAAACCCGAGGTCGAAGCCTTTTTCGATCCCGCAACCAACACGATTTCCTATGTGGTCAAAGACCCGACGTCCAACGCCTGCGTAATCGTCGATAGCGTTATGGACATTGATTATGCGGCTGGCCGGATCACTTATGACCACGCCGATACAATGATCGCCTATATCCGCGACAAGGGTCTTGATCTGCAATGGATCGTCGAAACCCACGTGCACGCTGACCACTTGTCCGCCGCGCCTTATATCCAAGGGCAGCTTGGTGGCAAGATCGCCATTGGCGATCAGATCATGGTCGTGCAGGACACATTCGGTAAAGTCTTTAACGAAGGCACCGAATTCCAGCGTGACGGCAGCCAGTTTGACGCGCTGCTGAAAGACGGTGACAGCTACAAAGTCGGTAATATGGACGTCGTAGCGCTTTATACGCCCGGCCACACACCGGCTTGCATGGTGCATGTGATGGGTGATGCGTCCTTTACGGGTGACACGCTGTTCATGCCCGATGGTGGATCGGCACGCGCCGATTTCCCCGGTGGTGACGCTGGCACGCTATATGACAGCATTCAAAAGGTGCTTGCCCTACCCGACGACATGCGTCTGTTCATGTGCCACGACTATGGCCCCAATGGCCGCGATATTGCATGGGAAACCACCGTTGGCGACGAAAAGGCCCATAACATCCACGTCGGCGGCGACAAATCCAAGGAAGAGTTCGTCAAGTTCCGCACGGAACGCGATGCGCAGTTGGATATGCCCAAACTGATCATTCCATCGTTGCAGGTGAACATGCGCGCAGGCGTGGTGCCAAAGGACAAAGACGGCAATCCTATGCTCAAAGTGCCTGTTAACGCCCTGTAATCAAACCTTAGCCGGAGAACACCATGGACCTGCGCGCCATCAATGCGACCTTGTCGGTCAGCCAGCAAATCCTAGCCCAAGACCTACAGGGCATCGCGGATCAAGGCTATCGTGCCGTGATCTGCAACCGCCCTGACGGCGAAGGGGCTGATCAGCCAACCTTCGAGGAAATCGAAGCGGCGGCAAAGGCCGTCGGCCTTGTGGCGCGCTATGTTCCCGTGATCGCCGGTAAGGTGCAAGATAGCGACGCTGACGCGTTTAGCGTTGCGATGGACGAACTGCCCAAGCCCGTGCTGGCCTATTGCCGCACGGGCACACGGTCGGCCACTCTATGGTCGCTAAGCAAAGCCAAGACCCTGAGCGTCGCCGATATTCTGGCTGCAACCAAAGCTGCCGGATACGATATGGCGGGCGTTGTCCGCCGGATCGTCAATGGTGGCAAAACACCGACCGATCGCGCCGATGCTTTATATGATGTGGTGATTGTCGGGGCGGGCGCGGCGGGTATCGCCGTCGCCTCAAGCATTGAATCCCGCACGATCGGGCTTGAGATCGCAATTATTGATCCTGCCGATGTTCATTACTACCAACCCGGTTGGACGATGGTCGGCGGCGGCATCTTTGATGCGCAATCGACTGCAAGAACCATGGGCAGCCTGATCCCGCGCGGTGTCCATTGGATCAAATCCGCCGTGGCCGCCTTTGAACCCAAAGATGACGCGGTGATCCTCGACGGCTGTCGCGTGGTGAAATACAAGCGCCTGATCGTCTGTCCGGGGCTCAAACTGGACTGGCACAAGGTTGACGGGTTGGTCGACACGCTGGGCAAGAACGGCGTGACCTCGAACTATCGTTATGATCTGGCACCTTATACTTGGGAGCTGGTCAGCGACATGAAGACTGGTCGCGCGCTGTTTACCCAGCCACCGATGCCGATCAAATGTGCCGGTGCGCCGCAAAAGGCGATGTATCTGTCGGGTGATCACTGGTTCCGCAATGGCAGCCTGCCCAACATCGACATTCAGTTCATGAACGCCGGTGGCGTGCTGTTCGGGGTCAAGGAATATGTCCCCGCCTTGGAACAGTATGTGAAGAAATACGACGCCGACCTGAACTTTTTCCACAACCTTGTTGCCGTCGATGGCCCTGCGAAAAAGGCATGGTTCGACGTGGCCAAACCCGACACGCCAGTAGAACGTATCGAAGTGGAGTTCGACATGATGCATGTCACGCCACCGCAGGCCGCGCCTGACTTTATCCGTGTGTCACCGCTGGCGGACGCCGCCGGATGGGTCGATGTGGATCAGGCCACACTGCGCCACAAGGAATTCGACAACATCTGGTCGCTGGGCGATGTGATGAACGCGCCAAATGCCAAAACCGCCGCCGCGGCGCGGATGCAAGCGCCGGTTGTGGCCAATAATGTGGTCGCCGATATCAACGGCAAGCCCGCCACGACGCAGTACAACGGCTATGGCTCCTGCCCGCTCACAGTTGAGCGCGGCAAGATCGTGCTGGCGGAATTCGGCTATGGCGGCACCTTGCTGCCGAGCTTTCCAAATTGGGTTCTTGATGGCACTAAACCGACCCGCGCAGCGTGGCTGCTTAAGGAAAAGATCCTGCCGCCGATCTACTGGAAAGCAATGCTGCGGGGCCGTGAATGGATGGCCAAGCCGGAAAAAATCTCAGCCAGCTAACCGTCGATACGTGTTCAAAACGCGTGGTGGGGCCGCTTGGTCCCGCCCGCCCCCTTTGCCGAATGAAAGCCCGTCATGTCCCGTTCCCTTGCCCGTTACCTGCCCATTCTTGACTGGGGTCGCACCTATAATCCCGGCGCCCTGTCGAACGATCTGATTGCGGCGCTGATCGTCACGATCATGCTGATTCCACAGTCGCTGGCCTATGCTTTGCTGGCAGGGTTGCCGCCGGAAATGGGCCTTTATGCCTCTATTGCGCCAATCATGCTCTACGCGATTTTCGGCACTTCGCGCGCATTGGCTGTTGGTCCGGTAGCAGTGGTATCCTTGATGACCGCTGCAGCAATCGGCAATGTGGCCGAGGCGGGCACCGCAGGATATATCGCCGCTGCGATCACGCTTGCGGCCCTTTCGGGGGGTATTTTGCTGCTCATGGGCGTGTTCCGGTTGGGTTTCCTTGCCAACTTCCTGTCGCATCCCGTGATCGCCGGCTTCATCACCGCCTCGGGTGTGCTGATCGCCACCAGCCAGCTGAAACATATCCTTGGGGTAGATGCAGGCGGGCACACGCTGATCCATCTGGTCGAAAGCCTATGGCACCACCTGCCCGACACCAATCTGATGACCCTTGTGCTTGGGGTTACGGCCACCGCGTTCCTGTTTTGGGTCCGTAAGGGGCTAAAGCCGCTGTTGCTGGGGTTCGGGCTGTCCAAACGCATGGCAGACATCGGCACCAAGGCGGGGCCTGTAGCCGCCGTTGTCGTGACGACCGCCGTAGTCTGGCTGTTTGGCCTTGATGCGCAGGGTGTCAAAATCGTCGGTGCTGTGCCACAAAGCCTGCCGCCGCTGACCATGCCAGACCTGAGCGTTGATTTGGTGAAGGCGCTGTTCATTCCCGCCTTGCTGATTTCAATCATCGGCTTTGTTGAATCCATTTCCGTGGCGCAAACCCTTGCCGCCAAGAAGCGCCAACGCATTGATCCCGATCAGGAATTAATCGGTCTGGGTGTTGCCAACATCGGTGCGGCCTTTACGGGTGGATACCCCGTCACAGGTGGCTTTTCCCGCTCGGTTGTGAACTTTGACGCGGGCGCTGAAACCCCTGCTGCGGGTGCCTATACTGCTGTCGGGCTTGCTATCGCCGCCCTTGCCCTGACGCCGCTGATCTTTTTCCTGCCCAAGGCGACGCTGGCCGCAACGATCATTGTTGCCGTGCTGTCGTTAGTGGATTTCGGCATCTTGAAACGCACATGGACATATTCCAAAGCTGACTTTCTCGCGGTTCTCGCAACGATCCTGCTGACCCTCGGGCTTGGCGTCGAAGTTGGTGTGTCCGCTGGTGTGATCATCTCGATCTTCTTGCATCTTTACACGTCATCCAAGCCGCATGTTGCCGAAGTTGGCCTTGTGGTGGGGACCCAGCATTTCCGTAACATCAAGCGCCACAAAGTGATGACATTTCCCACCCTGCTGACCCTGCGGATCGACGAAAGCCTGTATTTTGCCAATGCGCGTTATCTGGAGGATTACATCTATGACCGCGTGATTGGCGACAAACCCCTGACGGACGTGGTGATCATGTGTTCTGCGGTGAACGAGGTTGATATGTCAGCGCTGGAAAGCCTTGAAGCGATCAATGCGCGTCTGAAGGATATGAATATCCGCTTGCACCTGTCCGAGGTAAAAGGCCCCGTAATGGACCGCCTGCAACGCTCGCATTTTCTGGATGAGCTGACGGGTGATGTGTTTCTGTCGCAATATGATGCGCATCATCAGTTAGGCGCTCAGGCCACATGATCAGGCGATAATCTCGAACTTCGTCACGTCCACCAGACCGCGATCGGTGATTTTCAGCATCGGAATCACCGGCAAGGCAAGGAAGGCCAGCTGCAAGAACGGTTCTTCCAACGTCACACCAAGCCCGCGCGCGGCGCTACGCAAGTCCTCCAACGCGGCGCGCACGACTTCGAACGGTTCAAGGCTCATCAGGCCCGCGACGGGTAGCGCGAGTTCGGCCCGAACACGGCCGTTTTCGACAACGACAAATCCGCCCTCAAGTTCGCCCAAGCGCTTGGCGGCCAGCGCCATATCATCGTAGTCGACACCAACGCAGGCGATGTTGTGGTGGTCGTGGCAAACGGTTGACGCAATCGCCCCGCGCTGCAACCCGAACCCTTGCACAAACCCCGTGGCGATATTGCCGTTGATACCGTGGCGTTCCACCACAGCGATTTTCACCAGATCGCGCGTCAGATCAGGGCGTTTGTCGCCGTCGGTGATCGCAATATCGAAATGCAGGTGTTCGGTGATGATCTTGCCCGGCAAGATACCGATGACATCCGTGTCAGGTTTGTTTGACGTCGTGCGAAAATCGCTTGCCGTAACGGGACGCGCCCTGACCGATCCACGCCCGATGGGCGGCACGATCTTGCGCGCATCAAACGCCGCTTGCCCGACCTGCACACCGCCGCAAAACACGATTTGCGCATCGCAATTTTCAAGCGAGCCCAGCGCCACGATATCCGCCCGTTTGCCCGGCGCGATCTGGCCGCGATCCTTAAGGCCGAACGCTTCGGCGCCTGACAGGCTGGCGGCGCGGTAAATGGCCAGCGGCGGCACACCGCGTGCAATCGCAGTGCGGATCACGAAATCTAAGTGGCCGTGTTCGCCAATATCCAGTGGGTTCCGGTCGTCGGTGCACAGACACATGTAAGGCGATGTCCGCTCGTCCAGCAGCGGCAGCAGCGCCTCCATATCTTTGGAGACCGAGCCTTCGCGGATCAACACGCGCATGCCTTTTTGCAGCTTTTCCCGGGCCTCGTCGGCGGTCGTCGCCTCGTGTTCGGTGCGGATACCGGCGGCGATATAGGCGTTCAGATCGCGGCCCGACAGCATTGGCGCGTGCCCGTCGATGTGACGGCCGGCAAATGCCTCCAACTTTGCCATTATCCCTGCATCACGGTGGATCACACCGGGGTAGTTCATCACTTCGGCCAGACCGATCACGGCCGGATGACCCATCAGCGGGGTCAGGTCGTCCGCTTCGATCCGAGCACCCGAGGTTTCCATATTGGTAGAGGGCACGCAGGATGACAGGTTCACGCGAATATCCAGCACCGTTTCAAGTGCTGCTTGCAGGAAATACTCGATCCCCGGCATACCCAGCACATTAGCGATCTCGTGTGGGTCGCAGATCGCCGTGGTCACACCCAATGGCGTGACCAGACGGTCAAATTCGAACGGCGTGACAAGGCTGCTTTCGATGTGAAGATGTGTGTCAATAAACCCCGGAACCAGCGTAAGGCCGGTGACATCGACGATCTGTTTGCCATCATAATCCGCACAGGTGCCTACAATTGTATCGCCACAAATCGCCACGTCGCCTTCCAGAAACGCCCCCGTGACCACATCAAACACGCGGCCCCCGCGCAGCACTACGTCGGCGAGGGCATCCCCGCGTCCTTGCGCAATACGGTCGGTCAAGTTTGACATATCAAGACTTATAAGCGGCTGAGGTAATAGCGATATTCGACGGATGTGATGATAGACGCAAGTTCGCTAATCTCGTCACGGCGCACGGCGGCATAGATGTGGCGATAGTCCTCGCCAAAAATATCCGCGATAAAATCGGACTCGGCAAAAATCTCCACGGCCGTCGTCCAATCATGGGTGAGCGATTCGGTGTCCGGCGCGTGTTCGTCGTCAAGCGGCAGCGGCAGCGGGCAGTCGTTTTCAAGCCCGTAAAGCATCCCACCCAACACCGCAGCCAACACCAGATAGGGGTTCACATCCGCGCCGCTGATACGGTGCTCCAGACGCGCGCCCATGCCGTTCACATCCGGAAGGCGAATTCCAGCGCCGCGATGATCCACGCCCCAATCGGGGGAGGACGGCGCAAAGCTATTGGGCTGGAACCGGCGGTATGAATTCATGTGAGGCGCAAAGATCGCCTGTGCATCACGCATGGTCGCCAAGGTACCGGCAACGGCGGCCTTGAGGGTGTCAGATACCTCGTCATCGACTGTTGAGGCAAAGATATTCTTGCCGTTCTTGTCCAGAACCGAGGCGTGAACATGCATCCCACTACCCGGTTCATCAGCGTAGGGCTTCGCCATAAAAGTTGCTTCAAAACCGTGCTTGTCAACGATGGCCAGGACCATCCGTTTGAACAGCAGCGCCGTATCGGCAGCCTCGAGCACGTTGTCGGTATGGTGAAAGTTCACTTCGAATTGGCCGGGGCCATATTCGGCAATCAGTGTGTCTGTCTGCAGGCCCTGCGCGCGCGCCGAGTCAAGTATTTCTGTCAGGATCGCTTCGGAATGGTTCAGCACTTCAAGATCGTAATTCTGCGCATCGGGAAGGCCTTCGGGCGGGGTTGGCGCATCGGTGCTTTCTTCGCGCTTTTGCACGATATAGAATTCAAGCTCGGTCGCGACGACCGGCGTCAGACCCTTGGCCGCAAAGCGCTCGGACACAACCTGAAGGTGATAGCGCGTTGAAAGCGGGCTAAGATTGCCGTCTTCATCAACCATCTCGACCAAGACTTGCGCGACGTTGCCCTCTGTCCAAGGCATTTGCTTGAGGCTACCTGCGATCGGAACAATCACCCCGTCAGGGTCGCCAATCAGGATGCCAAGGCCTGTTGCCTCTACTTCGGTGCCAAGGATATTGGGTGCATAGGTTGAGAGCGGCAAACGCACTGTTCCCTGTTCGAATTTGTTCACCTGATCGCCCGGCAACCACTTGCCGCGCAGCACCGCGTTGATGTCGCACAGCATAAGTTCGATCCGGTCAGGTTTCCCGAATTCCTTGCAATAGGCCTGATACTCGGCCTCAAAGTTTGTCATTTTGTTCTGCTTTCCGTTCGTCCGCCGCGCGATGGGTCATCGTGCGTTTAGAAACAAGTGAGGCCGTGACAACCCCAACCGTAACGATGCCAATCATGATCGTTGACAGCGCGTTGATCTCGGGGGTTACCCCAAGACGCACGGCACTGAAAATCCGGATGGGTAAAGTGGTCGAAGATGGCCCCGAGGTGAAGGACGCAATCACCAGATCATCCAATGACAGGGTAAAGGCCAACAGCCAACCCGAAATCACCGCAGGCGCAATTATAGGCAATGTAACAAGGCGGAACGCGTCAAACGGGCTACAGCCCAAATCAAGAGCTGCTTCCTCGACGCTACGATCAAAGCTCGCCAGCCGTGACGACACAACGACCGACACATAGCACATCGAAAAGGTGGTATGTGCCAGGACAATGGTCATGACACCGCGGTCCATGCCGATGGCGATGAACAGCAGTAGCAGCGACAGACCCGTGATCACTTCAGGCATCACGAGCGGCGCGTAGATCATCCCCGAAAACAACGTCCGTCCAAGGAACCGCCCGCCGCGCACAAGCACATAGGCCGCCATCGTGCCCAGCACCGTGGCAAAGGTCGACGACCAGAACGCCACTTTGACCGTGACCCAAGCTGCGTCCAAAAAAGCCTCGTTCTGGAACAGTTCGCCATACCATTTAGTCGAAAAGCCTGCCCAGACCGTCACAAGACGCGATTCATTAAAGCTGTAGATGATCAAGATCAGCATCGGCAGATAAAGGAACGCAAACCCGAGCGTCAGCGAAGTGGCGTTGAACCAGCTAAAACGTCTCATTCTTCGGCCTCCCGCTGTTTTTGCTCGTTACGCTGAAACAGCACGATCGGAATGATCAGGATCAACAACAAGATGACAGCCACAGCCGAGGCCACTGGCCAGTCGCGGTTGTTAAAGAACTCTTCCCACAGAACCTTGCCAATCATCAGCGTTTTAGAGCCGCCAAGGATCGAGGGGATCACGAATTCGCCCAGCGCCGGAATGAACACAAGGAAACTGCCGGCGACAATCCCCGCCTTGGAAAGCGGGATCGTCACTAGCCAGAATGCGGAAAAGCGCGAACACCCAAGGTCTTCGGCGGCCTCTAGCAAGCTGTCGTCCATTTTCTCCAATGCCGCATAGATGGGCAGGACCATGAACGGCAGATAGGTGTAAACGATACCGATATAGACGGCCCAGTTGGTATTCAGGATCGTCAGAGGTTCATCAATCAGCCCCATGCCGATCAATATCTGGTTGAGATAACCTTCGTTGCTCAGAATGCCGATCCATGCGTAAACGCGGATCAGGAAACTGGTCCAGAACGGCAGAATAACCAGCATCATCAGGGTCGGACGCCATTCAGGGGCGGCGCGCGCCATGGCATAGGCAATCGGGTAGCCCACAAGCAGCGTGGCCAATGTAGAAATCGAAGCAATCTTCACGCTGGACAAATAGGCCTTCCAGTAAAGATCATCACTGGCAAGGAAGCGAAAGTTCTCGAAATCAAGCTTGCCAGCGAAGTCCTTGAAGCCCGCCCAGCCTTGCGAAAAATCCAGTGTGGGGATGTAGGGTGGGATCGCCAGCGCGCCGTCGGACAGCGCGATCTTGAACACGATCCCGAACGGGATCAGGAACAACGCACCCAACCACAAATATGGCACTGCGATCAGAAAAATGCGGCGGATATTCATAACCCCACCTACTGCGTCAGGATGATGCCGGCGGTGTCGGTCCACGACAGCCACACAGTATCTTCCCACGTAATGTCACGGCGCGACAGTCGGCGTGAGTTTGTCGCCTGCGCCTTGACGATGTTTCCGGTTGGCAGCGCGACGTGATAGGTCGACACGTTGCCCAAATATGCGATGTCCAACACCTTGCCTTGGAACGCGTTGGCACGATCGGCGGGGCGCTCTGCGGAAATTGCTACCTTTTCAGGGCGGATCGCAAAGAACCCACGGGTTCCGTTGGCAATTGAAGGGTCGGCGTGGGCGATAATAGGCGATTGCCCTTCCGCCCAGTCGATATGATGCACACCACCATCCTGCGGGCTGACGTTGCCTTCGATGATATTTACGTCACCGATAAAGTCAGCCACGTAAACGGAATTGGGAGTTTCATAGATCCGTGCAGGCGTTTCAATCTGCACTATCCGGCCTTCGTCCATCACGGCAATCCGCGAGGCAACGGTCATTGCTTCTTCTTGGTCGTGGGTCACGATCACAAAGGTCGTGCCGGTCTTTTCCTGAATATCCATCAGTTCAAATTGCGTATCTTGACGCAGCTTCTTATCCAGCGCGCCAAGCGGTTCATCAAGCAACAGCAGCTTTGGCGCCTTGGCCAACGAGCGTGCCAGCGCGATCCGTTGGCGTTGTCCGCCCGATACCTGATGCGGTTTGCGTCGCGCGAGTTTTTCCAGCCGCGTCAGACGCAGCATTTCATCAACACGCGCAGCTATTTCGTCCTTTGGCATTTTTGAACGTTTCAGGCCAAAGGCGATGTTTTCATAGACCGTCAGATGCGGGAAAAGCGCGTAGGACTGGAACATCATGTTTACCGCACGCTTGTTGGGGGGGACGCCCCCCACGTCCACACCATCAATGCTGATCTTGCCGGACGATGTGTTTTCGAAACCCGCAAGCATCCGCATCATCGTGGTTTTGCCACAACCGGACGGGCCAAGCAGGGCAAAGAATTCTTCGGCGTAGATATCCAGCGTCAAATCATCAATGGCGACAAAATCGCCAAAACGTTTGGTCACATTTTCAAACTTGATCAGTGGCTTGGCTTTTGGGTCTTCCCAAGGGGCAAAAACGTTTTGTTCGTTTACGGGCATATAATGTGGCCTTGAATGCGCAAAATCGCCCGGACCAATTGCTGGTCCGGGCAGTGTCAGGTCAGTTTAGGTGCCAGACTTGATACGAGTCCACATCCGCGTGACAATACGCTGCACGCTAGAATCGTATGGACGGGTAGTATAGAGGTTCTCAAGTGCCACGGCACTTGGGTAGATCGCGGTATCGCCAATCACGTCCTCGACCAGAAACTCTTGCGAGGCAAGGTTGCCGTTGGCGTAGTAAACATAGTTCGACGCAGCGGCCATGTTCTGCGCGTCCATGATGAAATCAAGGAACTTGTGCGCGCCAGTCGGGTTGGGCGCATCAACCGGAATTGCCATCATGTCGAACCACATCAGCGCACCCTCGGCTGGTGCGTTATACGCAATCTCGACGCCGTTCTCGGCTTCCCATGCACGATCACGCGCCTGAAGGATGTCGCCGGACCAGCCGAATGCAACACAGATGTCACCGTTAGCCAGCGCGTTGATATACTCGGAGCTGTGGAACTTGGTGACATAGGGGGCAATGGCTGCAAGCACTGGTTCGGCCAGAGCAAGCACATCAGGGTCCTGAGTATCGGGGTCTTCGCCGATATAGGCCAGTGCTGCCGGGATCATCTCGACCGGAGCATCAAGGAAGTACACACCACAATCGGCAAGCTTTTCCATATTTGCCGGATCAAAGATCAGCGCCAGAGAATCCATTGGCGCATCTTCGCCCAAGGCTTCGGTGACTTTGCCGATGTTCACGCCAAGGCCCGTCGTGCCCCACATGTAGTTGATCGCGTGAAGGTTGCCGGGGTCATACTGTGCGGTACGATCTTTGATCACGTCCCACAGGTTCACCGCATTAGGCAGTTGATCGAAATCGAGCGGCTGGAACGCTCCGGCCGTGATCTGGCGCTGCAGAAAGGTGCCCGACGGCACAACCACATCATAGCCAGACCCACCGGCCAGCATTTTTGTTTCGAGCACTTCATTAGAATCGAAAACATCATAGATCAGGTCGATGCCGGTCTCGGCTTCGAACTGCTCAAGCAGCGCCTCGTCGATATAGTCCGACCAGTTATATACGCGCACTTCTTCGGCGCTCACGGCACCGGCCGCAATGACTGCACCAGTGGCAATCGACAGCATATACTTCTTCATCTTAGTTCTCCCGTTGCGATTCCTGAGGGCTTGTCGCCCTTTCACTTTGCAAATGTGATCAAATTTGCCACGATATGCAATAATTATGTTATCCAGACATCTGGCCCCGCTCGTGCGGTGCCATATATGGGCAAGGATTAGGCCGAACGATGAAAGATCAAACTGACAGCGAAACATCTAATTTACCCGCACACGAACTGGCCTATCGCCAGTTGCGCGACATGGTTCTGTTCGGCGAATTGGCCCCCGGTCAGGCTGTCACCATCCAGGGAATCGTCGCTCATCTTGGCTCCGGCATGACCCCCGTGCGTGAAGCGATACGCCGCCTCACAGCCGAAGGCGCACTCGAGGCGAAGGGCAACCGCCGGATCGCCGTGCCGGTCCTGAACCTTGCACAATTGGACGAACTTTCCTTTTTGCGCCTGCAAATCGAGCCGCATTTGGCCCGGCTTGCCACACCCAAGCTGCTTTCTAGCCAAATTGATGAGCTTACACAGATCGACGCGGCATTGGATTTGGCGATCGTTCAGGGTGACGTGCGTGGCTATCTGGAACACAACTACAGCTTTCATGCCGCCCTCTACGAGGCAGCAGACGCGCAGATTCTGTCGGGTATCGCAGCGGCCTTGTGGCTGCGTGTCGGGCCGTCTTTGCGCGTAGTTTGCGGGCGCTACGGCACCCAGAATCTGCCCGATATGCACGACGCGGCCCTCCTTGCTATGCGCGCAGGCGATAGCGAAGGCGTGGCCGCCGCAATCGCTAGGGACATCCGTCAGGGCCATGATTATATCCGTAAGGACCTCGTGTCGGCATAATTTGATCAAATTTCGTTGACAGTGTGTGACGAAGCCATATCATCGCACGCAAACCGCCGCCTGCGACCCACAGATTGCGTCGGCCCAGCAAGATATCAAAGGACCAGCCATGAATATGATCACCAACCATATGCCGACCCATGAACTTCAGGCTCTGGACGCGGCACACCATATGCACCCGTTTACGGCAAACGGCGAACTGGCCGCCAAAGGTGTGCGCGTCATCACGCGGGCGGACGGGGTGACACTCACCGATTCGGATGGCAATCAGTTGCTAGACGCCATGGCGGGCCTTTGGTGTGTTAACGTCGGCTATGGCCGCGATGAATTGGCCGAGGCCGCCGCCCGCCAGATGCGCGAACTGCCCTACTACAACACGTTTTTCCAAACGACCCATGTGCCCGCGATTGCCCTGTCGGCAAAGCTCGCTGAATTGGCGCCCGCACATATCAACAACGTCTTTTTTGCAAATTCCGGATCCGAAGCGAACGACACCAATATCCGCCTTGTGCGCCATTACTGGCAGTCCATGGGCAAGCCAAACAAGCAAACGATCATCGCGCGCCACAACGGCTACCACGGATCGACCCTTGGTGCTTCGGGTCTTGGTGGCATGTCCGGCATGCACGCACAGGGCGGAATCGTGTCCGGCGTCCATCACATCGACCAGCCCAACTGGTATGCTGAAGGCGGCGATTTATCCCCCGAAGAATTCGGACTGGAACGCGCGCGCCAGCTGGAAAAAGCCATTCACGACCTGGGCGAAGACAACATCGCCGCATTTATCGCGGAACCGATTCAGGGTGCAGGCGGCGTCATCGTGCCGCCATCGACTTACTGGCCCGAAATTCAGCGCATCTGCGACGCCCATGAAATCCTGTTGATCGCCGACGAGGTGATCTGCGGCTTTGGGCGGACCGGCAACTGGTTTGGCACGCAGACCGTTGATATCCGCCCCGACATCATGACAATCGCCAAGGGATTGTCATCGGGTTACCAGCCCATTGGCGGATCACTGGTCAGTGATGATATCGCCGCCGGCATCGCCAACGCAGGTGATTTCAACCACGGCTACACCTATTCCGGCCACCCTGTGGCAGCGGCAGTCGCATTGGAAAACCTGCGTATTCTCGAAGAGGAAAAAATCATTGATTACGTGCGCGATGACGTCGGTCCCTATCTTAAAGCAAAATGGGAAGCACTGGCAGATCATCCCATGGTCGGCGAGGCCACGATTGTCGGCATGATGGGATCAATTGCACTGTCACCGGACAAAGCAAACCGCGCGCCCTTTGCATCCGACAGTGGCACCGTGGGCTACATCTGCCGCGAACATTGCTTTAATGGCGGTCTGATCATGCGCCATGTTGGCGACCGGATGATTATCTCGCCGCCGCTCGTGATTACGCACGACGAAGTGGACACCATGATGGAACGCGCCGCAAGCGCCCTTGATAAGACCTACGCCGAGATCAAGGCCAATGGCCTGAACGTGGCGGGCTGATCTCATGGCACTAGACATCCTAAACGCCAATGACCGTCAGGGCGAATATCCGACGTCCTATTATGCGGCAACATCCACGCACCTGCCCGCCATGTTGGCAGCAGCAGGGGCATTGCGCGCCGATGTTTGTGTTGTCGGCGCGGGTTATACTGGACTGTCAGCCGCACTTCATCTGGCACAGGCGGGATTTGACGTCGTTTTGCTGGACGCACACCGTGTGGGATTTGGCGCATCAGGGCGCAATGGCGGTCAAGTTAGCGGCGGTCAGCGGATCGGTCAGGATGACCTTGAAAACATGGTCGGCAAGGACCGCGCCCGTGCGCTGTGGGATTTGTCACAAGATTCGGTTTCATTGGTGCGCAGCCTAATCAACAACCACGATATGGATTGTGGCTGGACACCCGGTGTTATCGAGGCGGATCACCGCGTGCGTGATGTGTCCCACACGCATGCCTATGTGGACAAGCTCAACAGCGAATATGGATACGACAAGGTCCGTGCCGTGCACCGCGATGAAATGCGCGATCTTGTGGGATCACCTGCCTATCATGGCGGATCACTGGACATGGGCGGCGGACATCTGCACCCGCTGCGCTATGCACTGGGTCTGGCGCGCGCCTGCGTCGATGCCGGTGTGCGGGTTTTCGAAAACACCAAGGTCTTGGACGTCAAACAGGGTGATCCTGCCCAAGTCATCACATCCGGCGCCGTGATTTCGGCCAATCACGTTCTTTTGGCCTGTAACGGCTATCTGGGCGAACTGAATGGTGGCGTTGCCGCGCGCGTGATGCCGATCAACAACTTTATCGTCGCGACACAGCCTTTGGATGAAGCCACGGCACGCGGGCTGATCCGTGACAATCACGCCGTGGCCGACAGCAAGTTCGTGATCAACTATTTCCGTCTGTCCGAGGATCGCCGGATGCTGTTTGGCGGCGGCGAAAGCTATGGCTACAAGTTTCCCAGCGATATCGCGGCCCTTGTGCGCAAACCCATGACCCAGATTTATCCGCAACTGCGAGATGTGAAAATCGACTATGCTTGGGGTGGCACCCTTGGCATCACGATGAACCGGATGCCGCATTTCGCGCGTGTTACTGGAAACATCCTTTCGGCTAGCGGCTATAGCGGTCACGGCGTGGCCATGGCGACACTGGCTGGCAAGCTGGCCGCACAGGCGGTGCAGGGACAGGCCGAAAAGTTTGATCTTTTTGCTGACGTTGCGACCAAGCGCTTTCCCGGTGGCATGACATTGCGCACGCCGCTGCTGGTCGCGGCAATGCTTTGGTATGCCATGCGTGACAGGTTCTAATTTTTTTGCAGAGACCCCGGTGATCGTATTGCCCCGCTCGAAAGCATCCGCACGGTTCACACCCGCCGCCACGATTAATTTGCCGATATCAACAGCGCCGAAATAGGTGCCCCGCGCGATCTGGCACACGGTGCGCAGGCTGCCGTTGGCATTGGCATTGGCATTGGCATTGGCCACCTGGACGGTGTTCTTGATGCCCTCAAGGCGATGGATTTTTTCTAGATCAGCCGGAATGGTGGCAACCTTCTGCACGAAGCGATTGGTGTGTGCGGGCTGATTTCCCCTTGGAACTGGCCGATCAACCAGATCGTGCTCAAGGTGCTGCCCGCCTTGGCTGCCAGATGCACGATGGTGTTAAAGCCGTCCAAACTGATCCCGCTTGATGCAATGCTTTACGGCGAAGTCCTGCAATGCCCCGACCCGCATGTTGGTTGAACGCTCGGCCTATGACCGCGCCATTGCTGTCACCAAAGAGGCCGGCGATGCGCGGAAAGTCGACGCGCCGACCAAGCCGGCGTCGACGATAGCGCGACCCTGCTTGTGGGCGGTTTGGACAAACCTTCGGACTTTAACATTGGCCACTACACGCGTCCGACTATTTTTGCCGATGTGACCAACGACATGCTGATCGCACGCGAAGAAGTATTCGGGCCAGTCCTCGCGGACCTGCCATTTGACGACAAGGAAGACGAGATCAAAATCGCCAACGATACACCCTATAGGCTTGCCGCCTATGTGCAGACTTGCGACGACGCCCGCGCCACAAGGGTTGGGGGTTCTTGCGGCCTGGTGTGGTGCATATCAATGGCTCGAACATCAGTTGGGGCAGCCCATTTGGCAGCTACAAGATGTCGGGCATCGGTCGTGAAGGCGGCGCGCATAGCATCCATGATTTTCTTGAAGTCAAAGCGGTATCGTTCCCCTAGAGTTTGGAAATGACACAGACCTTTTTGATCACCGGTGCGCGCGTACCGGCGGCTCTGCATCTGGCTCGACTTTTGAATGACGCGGGCCAGCGCGTCTTACTGGCTGACAGCATGGCGCACCCAATGGCGGCGCGCAGAGCGGCGTGCGCACGCTATGTTCAACTCCCCTCGCCGCGGTTTGATATGGCGGCCTATCGTGGCGCGCTGCAACGCGTGTTGCACGAGGAAGCCGTCGATCTGGTGATCCCGATCAACGAAGAAGTATTCTACCTTGGTCAGGTCTGGGCTGACACCGACATGCCGTGCCCGCTCTACGCACCGCACATGGATCAGCTGCGCGAGACACACAACAAATACACGTTCGTCATGCGGGCCGCCGCGATGGGGCTTGACGTGCCAGACACGCATTTGCTGCAATCATCAGATGATCTGGACGCAATGCGTGCAATTGCGGGTGATTTGGTGTTCAAACCTGTCTGGTCGCGGTTCGCTTCGCAGGTTTTGATTCGACCCGACGCCACAGAACTGGACAAGATAAACCCAACGCCCGCAGCATCTTGGGTCGCACAAACCTATGTCGCGGGCGAGGAAATATGCACCTATGCGCTTGCCTCTCATGGCAAGCTGACGGCCTTGGCGAAATACACGATCCCCTACCGCGCGGCCGACGGCGCGGGAATATACCTTGTTCCCGTGACCGACGGTGCGGTGCGCGAATTCGTGACCCGCTTTGTCGCAGAAACAAATTGGAACGGGCAAATCTCGTTTGATTTCATCCGCACCAGCGATGGCAGTGCACTGCCGCTTGAATGCAATCCACGCGCGACCAGCGGGATCCACTTTTTCCGCGATGGGCATGCCTTTCTTGCAGGGTTAAGTGGTCGCGAAATCCTGCCTGATGTCACAACTCCGCAGACCTTGCCGCTTGCAATGTGGATATTTGCGCTGTCGTTGGGCAATTTTGGACAATTCTGTGCCGATTTGCGGCAGGCGGGTAACGTCCTGAAGTGGCAAGGCGATCCGACCTCGGCCTATCGCCAACTGCGCTCGTTTGCGGAAATCATCGGCATCGCCCTGCGCGACCGGATCAGCCTCAAGGACGCGACAACCCGCGATATCGAATGGAACGGCCCCGATCAAGGCGCGATGCGATAGGTTCTGGGTGCCCAAAGGGCTGTGCCGCCATGATCATGGCCTAGTCGTTCATCGGTGTGCCAGTCCCGTCAAGCGTCGCCATCATATGGCATTTTGGCAGGATCATGACATAGGGCCAGGTCACCCCCCTGCGCCATGAAATCACGCAGTCGCGCTACACTGACCAACCCCGCTGCATAGTCATCAAAGATCAGGCGCGCGGGGTATCCCAGTGGTGCATTTTGCGTTACCGCAGCCATAAGCCACTGCGGATCGACGCCATAAAGAAACGGGCGCGGCTGGTCAGAAAACAGCAGGCCAAAATGCCCCTCGGCGTGACCTGCAAGCGGGATCGCCAGCACGGTCCCGTCGCCAAAAATATCGCCGCCCTGCAACCCGGCGGCCTCGGCTTGTGCCAAGTCTTCAATTGCCACCATCCGCGCTTTGAAATCAGCCGGAACCAGTTCACCAAATACTCCGCGCTTCATATTGCCCAGATAGCTGCGCGCCTGCACCGCAGCGATCGCAGCACCTGACGCCACAAAACGCGCATTCACAAACGAGTGCAGCCCCGCCACATGATCTGCATGAAAATGGGTAACAATCACCATGGCCACATCGGCAACGCCCAACCCAAGACGGGCAAGGATGACCTCGGGCTGTCCAGCCTCGTGCGACTGTGCGCGCAGGGCCACCGAATAAATCCGTAACCCAAGCGAGCGGTCAGGTGCGCTTAGGGCGGCCGGCATATAGCCGGTATCAATCATCACCCAACCCACGTTTGGATGCTCAAACAGGCCCCAGCGCACAGGCAAACGCAGCTTTTCACGCGGCGCGCCCGTCTGAACAAGGCGACGATTCGCGGGGGCTTTGTTGCACAAATCGGTTGTAGGGATTCACTGTATGAATCCAGCGTGATAG
>CALAGN010000032.1 GCA_937891785.1 uncultured Octadecabacter sp. | reverse complement strand
TCACCGATCTTAGGGTCGGTGACCTTGATCATGGCGCGGATGAGAGGACGTGGCGTGTAGTATTCGCCACCATTGCGCCCTGCATTGCCCATGCGGCGGATGCGCGTTTCGTAAAGCTCCGAAAGCTCGTGCCGCTGATCTTGCGTATTGAAAGAGAGTTCGTCGATGGCCTCCAACACATCACGCAGGATGTAGCCGGAACGGAACTTGTTGCGCAGTTCGGTGAAGACCTCGCCAATCTTATATTCAATTGTCTGCGGGCCGGTGGCGGACTGGCGGAAAGCTGAGAAGTAGGGGAACAGCTCCTCATCTACGAACTTGACCAAGTCGTCGCCGATGCGGGCGGCATTGTGGTCGAATTCGCCGTTGCTCTTGGGGGCCGCCCATTTGTCCCACCGGAAGGCACCATCGATGATCGGTGCATAGTCGTCGCCATTCAGTTCGGCACGGTCGCGGCGCTCGGTTTCAAGGTCATGCAGGTATTTGAGGAACAGAACCCATGACGTTTGCTCGACGTAGTCCAGTTCGTTAGCGATACCTTCTTCGTTACGAAGTTCCCGCTCGATTTTGTTAAATGCGTTTTCGTACATGCTGTTCTGCTCAAATGACTGCTTACGGCGAATGGAACATCATAGGGCGAGTGATGCAACAGGCGTCGGCATCCATTTCTGCAACGCGTTCCACCTTTTCAGCCAATCCAGCGTGTGGCGTGCAGTCCCAACATATATTTAAGCACTCCCCGCCCTTAAAAATAAGGCTAGGGGAGTTAATGGGCCATTTAATTCCCCTTCTATATCAATGACATGCCATCATATCGGTCCTAGATGGGTATCAGGATAAACCCGTGCGCCACCTTACGACGCAGATAGGAGATGACAACATGACTGATAGGTTTCTAACGATTGACGAACTGGCGGAGGCCTTAGGCGGCCTAGGCCGTGCGTCGATATACCGACACATCAAAGCCCTGCCCGGCTTTCCGCAGCCCGTGAAGGTCGGAGCTGCGACGCGCTTCCGCCAATCGGAGGTGCAAGCGTACATTCGTGGCGATTGCCTTACATCGAAAGGGGTCCTGTGATGGCCGTGCTCAACGCCCTGCCTGAGATCGTTGGCTGGTCGTTATGGCCGACCCCGCTTCCCGGCCCGCGGGTCCGGCGCTGCCCGTCATGGGCTTTGATCAACGTGCTGGCGAAGGCGTCGCATGAACATCCCAACCCTTACAAAAAGGAACAATAAGATGACCAAATCCGAAAAAGTTTCGCCCGCTGAAGGGCAGCCGACACCCGAGGGTAAGGACCCGTTCGATCTCACCAACATTTCGGTGGCGGGTGTCACATCAGAGGACCTGGGCGTCGAAAAGCCTATTCTGGTGGTACCGGTCGACAAGCCAAGTAAACAGGATTTCTTCAGAACCCATCCTGACCCTGCCTACCGCGTGGAAGTCCGAGTTCTGAAGTTAGAAGCGGAGCGCGAGACCTACCTTGTTGCGAAAGATGTCTGGCTAGCTAGCCCAGGTGAGACCAAGCTCGTGCGGCTGGTGCCCTATCTTACGCGAACCGGTGGCCTCGGCCTGTGGCCGGTTTCATTGCCAGACGACCTCCTCGGCAAGAGGGACACCAACTGGGGCATAACTGCCCGTGGAGCTGCCGAAATCGCAGAGACCAAATGGGTCCGCATGCAGTCAAATATGGCGCGCGGCTGCTACGATATCGTCACGTCAGACAAAATACCCGATCCGGTTTGGCCAAACACCACTTTACAGGATATTTTGAAGATTGCTTTCGGCGGCGGGCGCTTGATTGACAGCCTGGACCACCCGGTGATCCGTCAGCTTCAGGGGTTGTAAGAAATGCCGATAGAAAAACAAGCCACCGCGCTCAATGGGGCGCGGCTACCCTTCGCGGAAATCTGGATGGCGGACTTCGAATTCGTTGTAGGCAGCGGGGAGAAACCGCGCCCCGTCTGCATGGTTGCAGAGGAGTTCTGGTCGGGCCGCCAAATTCGGCTTTGGGAGGACGACCTACAGCGGCTCAAAGCTGCCCCCTTTAATACGGGGCCGAACGCGTGTTTCGTAGCGTATTTTGCGAGCGCCGAATTCGGCTGCTTCCTCGCCCTGGGCTGGCCCCTGCCGACGAATACGCTGGATCTCTTCGCCGAGCACCGGGTGCTGACGAATGGAACCCAATTCCCGCACGGCAACAGCCTGCTGGGGGCGGCTCGACACTATGGGATCGACACAATCGGCGCAGACGAAAAGGAAACCATGCGCGATCTGATCATGGCGGGGGGGCCTTGGTCCGAGGCTGAGCGGGTGGCTATCCTCGATTATTGCGCGTCAGACGTGGACCTGCTGCGGCCACTGCTGGCCTCGATGGCCCCCCAATTGACCGCAACACCGCAGCGACTGGGGCACGCTATCTGGCGAGGGCGCTACATGGGCGCTGTCGCTACGATGGAGCACAACGGCGTTCCGATCGACGTGGGCGCCTTGGACGTGATCAACGCGAACTGGCTGGACATCCAAGACACGCTCATCGTCGAGGTAGACCGAGCGTACGGCGTATATGACGGGCGGACATTCAAAGCGGACCGCTTCGCGGCCTATCTGGCCGCCAACGATATCCCGTGGCCCCGGCTAGATACAGGTCGGCTGGCCCTGGACGACGACACGTTTCGTGGTATGGCCCGCGCCTATCCCCAGGTCTCAGCCCTCCAGGAGTTGCGCCACGCACTGGGCGCGTTGCGCTTGAATTCTCTTGCCGTCGGCCCAGACGGGCGCAACCGCACGCTACTCAGCCCGTTTAGGTCGAAGACAGGGCGGAACCAGCCTAGCAACAGTAAGGCCATTTTCGGTACCGCAGTCTGGGTGCGTGGCCTCATAAAGCCAGAGGCAGGCACCGCGCTGGCCTACCTAGATTTCGCCAGCCAGGAATTTGCCATCGCCGCCTGCCTTTCCCGAGACGAAAAGATGTGGCGGGCGTATGAGAGTGGGGACCCCTACCTTCAGTTTGCCAAGGACGCAGGACTTGCTCCACCCGACGCGACCAAGAGCAGCCACGAAGCGGTCCGCGACCGCTGTAAGCACATTGTCCTCGGCGTCCAGTACGGCATGTCCGCCTACGGCGTGGCACAGCGCGCCGGTATACTGGTGGCCGAAGCGCGCGAGCTGCTGCAGCTGCACCGTGAGCACTATCGGGCGTTCTGGGCCTGGGCCGAACAGAACGTTGATAACGTCTTAGCCGGTGCGACCTTGTCCACACCAATGGGGTGGCAGTTCAGGCAGGGCATGGGGACCGAAGGTAACCCGCGCTCCATCTTGAACTGGCCAATGCAAAGCACGGGCGCCGACATACTGCGCCTATCCTGCGTGCGACTAATGGAAGCCGGTGTGAAAATCTGCGCCCCCGTACACGACGCTATATTGATCGAGGCGCCGCTGGACGCGTTGGACGAGCAGGTGGAACTGGCGCGGGGCATCATGGAACAGGCATGCCGCGACTTGTTGCGCGGCCGAGCATGCCGCGTGGACGCGGAAACCATTAAGCACCCTGATCGGTACATGGATACTAAGCGCGGCCTCGGCATGTGGAATACCGTCATGCGGTCCGTTGGCCTGCCGGAATATGAGGGGGGCCGATGACCCGCTTACACGCCCCCAAACCCGGGCGGTTGCCGCCCCCCTTACCTGGGCGGTTGCCGCGCCAAACATGGGCGGGAACCGCTCCCCTGTTCTTTATGTTATATGTTTCTTTAATAATGTTCCTTGTAGCATATATCGGGACGGGAGGCGCCTAATGGGCCGTACACCCCCTGGTGCCTTTGTCTACCGAGCCGACATGTCCGCCGATGAAATTCCGGTCGAGCGTGTCAGCCAAAGCGCGATGGGTATAGTGGGGGCGACGCGCCCCGCCGAGTACGCCAAAGTGCCCTCCGCAATGTACCACCTGTTCCAGCCAGCCGATCGGCTTCTGCTTTGCCTTATCTTTGCACGGGATGTGTTCCGCGAGGACGCTCCGGGCGGCTGGACGAAACTTGGATCCGGTCTTACGGGGCGCTTCGGCCTCACTGACAGGGACGTCCGCCGACGCGCTGTTAATGCGTTGGAGCGCGATGGGGAGATTGAGGTCAGACGTCGAAAAGGCGCCACCACGCTTCTGCGGCTGAGAGGTGGTCACGGTTGAACAGTGAACAGAGCTATGACCTTTACCGCAACCGCTTGCTGCCTGCGTGCGGGGTCTGCGCCCTCTGGATCAGCGAAGAAGAACTGGTGGTCGGTGCCTACAAGAACGCGATACTGAGCAGTCTTCTGGTCGATCAGTTTCTGGCACAGCTCGCTAACGGTGCGAGACCTTTTGGAGCGCGCAGGATCATCGACAGCGGTCTTGAAGGTCAAGACACGGATCACCGGCGTCTATCTGTTCTAGCCACAAAGGCTTGGCGACTGGCAATAAGTGTTATATTATATCACTTGAGTATTCGCATGGGGTCAGAGCAATGCAGCAGAAGATTGGCGGCCGAAGACC
>CALAGN010000031.1 GCA_937891785.1 uncultured Octadecabacter sp. | reverse complement strand
CATATCTCCCGTTTGGCCACTTTTCTCTAATGACTTCGGAAAATTGTAGGCTGCGAGGCCATAGAGCAGCCAGACCACAAAAACAGTGACGAGTAGAACAATCAAGCCTCCTAAAGAAAGCCAAAACCCATCTTTTGGCTCGGCAACGCTTCCGATATTCGGTCTAGTCTCGGTCATCGTATCACCCCCCACAGATCATACTCCCCCGCCTCATCAACTTCAACGCGAACAATCTCGCCAACCGACAACCCTTCGGTTCCCTCGTCAATGAACAAGTTTCCGTCAATTTCCGGCGCGTCAGCCTTCGTGCGGCAGGTGGCTACGCCATCTTCATCAATATCGTCGATGATCACATCCATGCGCGTGCCGACTTTTGCCGCCAGTTTCGCCTCGGATATGCTTTGGGCTTTTTCCATGAAGCGGTCCCAGCGCTCTTGCTTGACTTCGGCGGTCACGTGATCGGGTAGCGCGTTGCTGCGTGCGCCTGCGACGTTTTCGTATTGGAAGCAGCCGACGCGATCCAGTTGTGCCTCGTCCATCCAGTCAAGCAGGTGCTGGAACTCGGCCTCGGTTTCGCCGGGGTAGCCGACGATAAAGGTGCTGCGCAGGGTGATGTCAGGGCAGATGCCGCGCCATTCATTGATCCGGTCAAGCGTGCGTTCGGCGTGCGCGGGGCGGGCCATGCGGCGCAGGGTTTCGGGGTGGGCGTGCTGGAACGGGATATCCAGATAAGGCAGGACCAGCCCTTCCGCCATCAGCGGGATGATTTCGCGCACGTGCGGGTAGGGATAGACGTAGTGCAGACGCACCCACGCCCCAAGGCTGCCAAGGTCGCGCGCGAGTGTTGTGATCGGTTGCTCGGTTAGTCCACGGCGCTGATCAGATGGCCAGTCGGTGCCGTAAGCGCTGGTATCTTGGCTGATCACCAGCAGTTCTTTGACGCCGTTTTCCACCAGCTTTTCCGCCTCGCGCAACACCGCCCTGGCAGGGCGCGATGCCAGCCGCCCGCGCATATCGGGGATGATGCAGAACTTGCATTTGTGGTTACAGCCCTCGGAAATCTTGAGGTAACTATAGTGGCGCGGGGTCAGTGACACGCCGGACGCGGGCAGCAGATCAATGAACGGGTCGGGGCTGGGCGGGACGACCTGATGCACGGCGTCCAGCACCTGTTCGTATTGGTGCGGACCTGTCACGGCGAGGATTTTCGGGTGGTGTTCACGGATATAATCCGGCTCGGCGCCCAAGCAGCCTGTGACGATGACCTTGCCGTTTTCCACCAGCGCCTCGCCGATGGCATCAAGGCTTTCGGCCTTGGCTGAATCAAGGAACCCGCAGGTGTTGACGATCACCGCATCCGCGCCCGCATAATCGGGGCTGATCGCATAGCCTTCGGCGCGCAGTCGCGTCAGGATGCGTTCGCTATCAACCAGTGCTTTTGGACAGCCAAGGCTGACCATGCCGATAGTCGGCTGGCCGTCGCGTTTGGGTTCATTGAAACGAGCCTTTGGGGCAAGATCGGGGCGGAGGTTTGGTGGGTTCTGTGACATGCCGCGTGATACGCCGCCCCGTGCGCCAAGGAAAGCCTTAGTGCACTGGCTTGATAAACGTTCCGTTATTGAGATCGGCCACGGCCTGTTTTAGTTCCGCCCGCGTGTTCATCACAATCGGGCCATGCCAGGCGACAGGTTCTTCGATTGGTGCGCCCGAAATCAGCAGGAACCGCACGCCGTTTTCGCCCGCTTGCACGGTGACTTCGTCGCCGGTGCCAAAGCGGATCAGGGTGCGGTCGCCCGACATGTCGCGGATGTTCACTTCCTCGCCCATGACCTCTTTTTCAAGCAACACGCCCGACGGTCTGCTGGCATCTGCAAAGGCAGCAGTGCCTTCAAAGACATAGGCGAAAGCGCGGCGGTAGGTGTCGATCTTGAAGGACTTTTTCACGCCAGCGGGCACGGTGATATCAAGGTATTGCGGATCGGCGGCGATCCCGTCGACGGGGCCGCGTTTGCCCCAGAATTCACCAGTGATGACTTTGACGTGTGTGCCGTCATCGTCGGTAATTTCAGGAATTTCAGTGCCTTGCACGTCCTGATAGCGGGGCGCAGTCATTTTCAACGCCGAGGGAAGATTGCCCCACAGTTGAAAACCGTGCATTTGTCCCGCCGTATTTCCGTGTGGCATTTCTTGATGCAGAATGCCCGATCCGGCAGTCATCCATTGCACATCGCCCGCGCCAAGCGAACCTTGGTTACCAAGGCTGTCGCTGTGATCAACCGTGCCGCTTAGGACATAAGTAATGGTTTCGATGCCGCGATGTGGGTGCCACGGAAAACCCTGCTCGAAATCGCGTGGGTGTTCGTTGCGAAAATCATCAAACAACAGGAACGGGTCCAATTCCGTCGGGTCTTGGAAACCGAAAGCCCGGTGCAGTTTAACGCCTGCGCCTTCCATGGTGGGGGTGGCATGACGGGTTTCAAGGATTGGACGGATTGACATTGGTGCCTCCTGTTATGCGTTAGAATGCAGATAGGGCGACAAAGCCGCCTCTGCAATTGGCGAAAACGGCGGGGTTTGGTGCATTTTTGCACATCACTTGCGGCCATGCGGGCGCGCGGCTAATGGTGTCACGATGAACGATAAGCCCACCAAACCCACAAAGAAGCGCGAGCCTAAACATGATTTGTCGACGCCCAAGGGGCGCCGCGCCGCGTGGTGGCATTTTCAATTGATGGACCATGCACTTATTCGCCATTGGTGGTGGAACCTGCATGAAATTGCGCCGGGCGTTTGGCGCTCGAACCACCCGTCACCAGCGCGCCTGAAACGCTTCAAAGAGATGGGAATCAGGTCGGTTATCTCGCTGCGCGCGAACATGAAAAAAAGTCCGATGCTGATTGAGGAAGAGGCCTGCGCTGCCCTTGGTCTGAACCTGATTTATGCGGGTGGGTTTGGGTCGCGGTTGGCCCCGCGCAAGGACGCGTTTGCAAACCTCAAGACCGCCTTTCTAAGTGCCGAGCAGCCGTTTGTATTTCACTGCAAGTCAGGGGCTGACCGCACAGGGATGGCTGCGGCCCTTTACCTGATCATGATCAAGGGCCGCCCTGTCGAAGAAGCGATGGAACAACTTCATTGGCGGCACGTTCACTTTAAGCGCTCAAAGGCGGGTGTGCTGGATCATGTGTTCCGACTGTATATCATAGCACGTGATACCAGCGGGATCAGCTTTGAAGACTGGGCCGCGACCGCTTATGATCGCGATGTGGTTGCGGACTCCTTTGCACTTTGGCGCGCGGGAAAAGACTGGAAGATAGCATCCAAGGCAAATCAGGCATGACCAAGGGTGTGATCGGCGCAACATGGTAGGAGACAACGCATGATCCTTGGGGAAATCGGAGCCCGCGGCGGTTCAAAGGGCGTGCCGCGGAAGAACTTTCGCGACCTTTGTGGTAAGCCGTTGATTGACTGGTCGCTGGATCAGTTGTTTGAAAGCGCGCGGGTTGATGCGGTCGTGGTCTCAACGGATGACGCCGAGATTTATGAACACGCGTTGAAACGGGGTGCGCTGGATATTGGCCTGCGTCCTGCCGAACTTGCGACCGACGGTGCGGGCAAATGGGGCGTTTGGCAGCATGCCCTCGCGGCAGCCGAGGCGATCGTGGGGCCAGTCGATGCGTTTCTCGATCTTGATTGCACGTCGCCGCTACGTCACAACAGCGATATCAACAACGCCTTGGATCTGTTTTTTACGCAGTCACCTGACATGGTGATGTCGTGTTGCGAGGCACGTAAGAACCCCTATTTTAACCTTGTTGAACCCGACGAAACGGGTGCGTTGCATGTGTCCAAGCCGCTTGCGGGGCGGGTTTTGGCGCGCCAGCAGGCCCCGGTGGTCTATGAACATGTCGGCGTTGTCTATGTTGTAGCACCTGAGTATTTGCGCCGCGCTGAAGGGCTCTATGATGGGCGCGTCATCCCTTATGTTCTGTCGCCCGATCGATGCCACGATATCGACACTCCGTTTGATTGGCGGATTGTAGAGTTTCTGATGCAAGCGCAGATCGACGCCGGAGAAAAGGCTAGGGCCTAGCGTTGTCTGCGGCCGCAAGAAGACGCGGGATTGCGGCGAGCGTTTTTTCTACGGCACCGGAATGGTTTGCAAAGAACGCGGCGATTTCGGCGCTGTCGGGGGCTGGCCCATTAAGGGCGACCACCAGTTCATTCCCATCGGCGACCTGCACGATTGCGCCTGCGGCAATCGCCTCGGCTGCTGGATATTCGATCGTCCAGATGTAGGGCCCGACTATCGTGGGTTTACCCATCGCCAGCGGTTCAGAGATATTGTGCGATCCCTGTGGCAGGAAGCCACCACCCACGACCGCGCGGTCCGCCATTGCCAGATAGGCATACATCTCGCCCAGTGAATCGCCCAAGAGCACGTCAATGTCGGGGGCTATACCCTTTGGGGCCAAACCAGCATCAAACAAATCCGAACGCCGCGCCACGCGCAGCCCCGCCACGGCCAGCATGTCGGCAACGTCGTCAAACCTTTCGGGCGCACGCGGCACATAGATAAACAACGGGTCACTTTTCCGCATGGCGAGGATCGTAGCGGCGAACAGATCATCCTCGCCCTCGACCGCACTTGCGATGGCGATGGTCGGGCGTTTGTCGGCCTTTAACCATGTGCGCGCGGCGACCCCGGCACGGGGCTGGTTCGATGGAATCGCCTGATCAAAACGCAGCTCGCCTGTGATCGCAAGGTTGGTCAGCCCGACGTTACGATACCGCGTGGCCTGCAACTGCGATTTGACAAGCCCGCCTGTGAACCCCTGCATCATCTGTCCAAGGATCGGCGTGCGCTTGGCGTCACGGGCGACGCTTTTGGCGGTGTATTGCGCATTGCAAAGCATCAGCGGCACACCCGCACGATGGCAGGCCGCAACCATACGTGGCCAGATTTCAACTTCAAGAACAAGCCCATAGCGCGGAGTGAACGCGCGAAAGAAACGCCTGTAGCACCAGTCGAATTCAAACGGCACCCAAACAACGGCGACGGTTCCCGCAGCAATTTCCGTGCTGAATTGCGAATGACCCTCGCGGCGTCCGGCCGGGGTAAAGCAGGTGATCACGACGGTGTCGCCCTGGGCAAGCAGAGCGCGGATCAACTGCGCGCCGGATCGCAATTCGCCAAGTGAGACCGCGTGAACCCAGATCGCGTCGCGCAATGTTGTTGGGTAACTGCCAAAGCGTTCGCCCAAATGCGCTTTGTAGTCAGGATCGCGGCGCGCGCGGTGCCACAGGTAGATCAGGATGAACGGCAGGCCGAGCGACCAGACAACGGCATAACCCATTAAGAACAGGCGTATTTTGGGCGTTGGGAAATGCGTCATTTGTTCCCCAGTAGCGATAGCAGTGCAGCACAAGTCTGGGCCACGCTTCCGGCGCTGTTTTCCTGAAATGCACGCGCACGGGCGGCCATGCTGGACAGATCCGTTTGGTCAAGCGCATGGGTCAGCGCCGTGGTGTCCGGCACCAGAAATGCGGCGTCTGCGTTGTCTAACGCGGCGTAGTCGGCGGAGAAATTAGCGGTATTGGGACCATGCAGGATGGCGCAGTCAAGCTGTGCTGCCTCCCATGGATTATGACCATGCACCTGACCAAACGATCCGCCGATCAAAGCAACCGGACACACCCGATACCACAGGCCCAGCTCGCCGAACGTGTCGGCAATATAGACGGCATCGG